>CBESNX010000031.1:0-11657 GCA_965531025.1 uncultured bacterium | reverse complement strand
GCAAGTGCGTGATGGAAAACTCGGCGAGAAGGTCCTCGAGCCTGGCCTCGCGAATCTCGCGAATCGGCTCCACCACCTCCAAGACGGCGCGGATGTTGTCGGCCACGGTAAGCCCGCGGAAGATGGAAGCTTCCTGCGGTAGATAGCCGATGCCGAGCCGGGCCCGCCGGTACATCGGCAGGTCCGTGACATCGTGGCCGTCCATCGATATCGTTCCGTGATCGGCCGCCATCAGGCCGGTGATTATGTAAAAGCACGTCGTCTTTCCCGCGCCGTTCGGCCCCAGGAGACCCACGATCTCTCCGCGCTGCAGCGAGATCGTGACATCACGCAGCACCGGGCGCCCGTGGAACCTCTTGCCGATTTTGCTCGCCGCGATCCCGGTGTTGTCCGTCACCAACTGCGGCGCCGGCCTGCCGCGAGGTGTCTCCGAACGACTGCCGGGCGGCTCTATCGGTGCTTTGGAAGGCGCCGAGTGCGGCAGGGACGCCTTGACCTTATCCAAAGCATCAACCTTATCCAACGCATCCGGGATATCGCGGCGGGCAGTGTCGGTTACCTGTCGCCGGCCCCTGGATGGCAGGGGGTTGCGTCTGTTGACGCGCTCGATAGCCTTCCGGGAACGGGTCTTACGTTTGGCGTATTTCTCGATGAACTGTTTGGCAACGTCGGCCAATGTATCTCCCCGCGCTCGCTTGGCCTCTGCCTTGATAGCGGCGGGGTCGTTCCCCCTGGCCACCTCGACCATCGCTTCTCTGGCAAGCGTCCGCGCCGCGGCAAGGGAAATGGCTGGATATGGCCCGAAGGTTAGCCGCCGTTGCCTGCCGTCAATCCGGTACAAGAGCACCCAGCTCCGTGTGCCTTTGTGGGTAACCCGCAATCCAAGGCCCGGGGCTTTCGAGTCCCAATGCTCTTCTCTCCCAGTGATGGGCGCCTGAACTTTCCGAACGGTAACATCCGTGAGCTTGCGTCGTTTGGCCATGTCAGCAGTTCTGGGGTAAAAATGGGGTAACGAAGTCGCGCGTTTTGCAGTGTTAGCGCTTGGTTACGATATAATTCCCTCGCGCACGATTTTTAATGGCTGTCTTGCCTTAAACGGCCTATTTCTTGATTTTCTCTGACTTCTTGGCTTTCTCCGAAGGCTTGTCCGGTGATTTCTGTGGCGTGATGAGGGCGCGCACCGGCCGGGATTTGTCCCCCGTTTTCGACGCGCTCAATATCCGGCTGACCCCGGTTTTCAGATTGATCTCCGCAACGTCGCCGTTCAATTGATTGTTGCCGCTGGTGATTTTAACCGACCCGGTGAGTGTGGCGATAGCGGTTTCGACGTTGTACACCCCGCGCTCGCCGCGGGCGATGCCGCGGGGGGTGGAGACCAGGACATTGCCGAAAGCCTCCATGAGGTAAAGCTCGGTGTCCTCGTCCTTGGTCTTGCGGAAGTGGGCGGTCAGGATGTCGGCCTTGAGCCTGCCGTCCTCTTGCACGACGAGCGCCTCGCCGCGGGCCACGGACATCCGCTTCTTCTCCCAGTATTCCAGACTGTCGCGCGCGGTTATTGTTTGCTTGACCGTGATCAGCTTCAGATCTTTTCCGGTAAGAACCAGCACGCCGTTGTCGATGTCATAGACGGCTTTGTCGGCGTAGGCGGATTCCGTTGGTGATTTGATCCGTACGTGACCCTCCGCCTCGATGCGCCAGATCTCGGTCTTGCCCCTGCCGACCTTACGGTAGCGGGCGGTCAGAACGTCGGCGTGGACGGAAAACTTGCCGCGCACGGCACGCGCGTTGCCGCGGGCGATGTAGGACTTCTCGTTCTGACGCCATTCGATGCCCTCGTTGGCGTAGATCTCGAGGGGCTGATCGCTATCGGACGGCCCCAACCCCAGGACCTGAGCCGCGGCCCGGCCTGGCGCGAACCCCGGGGCCACGATCGGCGATGCGATGAGGAGCGCGAGAACGACGCGAAGCCCCGCATCGAAGGGGCCGAACGATCGCCGGATCGCCGCGAGGGTCATCGGCCGGCCTCCTCGGCGCGCCGTTTCCGGGACACGGGCGCCGCGGCGTCAGGATAGATGACCAGCTTGGTCTCGCCCGTGAAACGAATGGTCCTTCCCTTATCGAGGATCAGGAATCCCTGGGCCTCCAGCTTTCCGAAAGGCCCCTGGCCGGTGACGGGGGTGTTTGTTTCCGCGGTGCCGTCGGCGAGGTGGAGGCGCGCGCCCTCGCTGTGGATCTCATAGCCCGAGTCGTGGAAAAGGTTCACCGAGCCGGAGAGTTCCAGGATCTGGTCGTTCTGACTGTACCTGCCGTTTTTGGCGGCGAGCGCGAGCCACGTCCCGTCTTCAAGGAGGATGTCGGCCTGCGGTCGATTGAGCAGTATCACGTTCGCCCCGGGGCTCTCCTGGGTGGCGAGGTCGGCGCTCAACGAGTAAGGCAGGGCGCTCCTTTCGGTGCCGGTGAACCGAGCCTCGACCATCCGCAGCTTCTCCGCTTCACCAAGGCTGATGCTGGAATCACCGAGCTGGTCACCTTCGATGCGAGACTGAATCAGGGGCCATGCCGCCACCATGCCCGCCAGCCCAATCGCGGCGAAGGGTATGACCAGCTTCATGAGGGCGACGAAACGGCTGCGATTCGCACTGATTCGCGGGAGCCGGGGGCGGGCACTGGCGGCGACCCTCGCCGGTCCTGGTCGACGGGGCTTGCTCGAGGGCGGCGTTGTCAAGGTGGACCGCATGGCTCAAGTAACGCCGGCCCGCAGGCAGTCGTGGATATGCAGGATGCCCGCGGTTTCATCTCCATCGACCACGAACAGATTGGTGATCGACCGGGCGTTCATCAACCCTAGCGCCTCCGCCGCAAGCGCCTGAGGCCGGATCGTCACCGGCGCGGCGGTCATCACATGTTCGGCGGACTGCTCCAAAAGGCCTTGGTCCATGTGGCGGCGCAAATCCCCGTCGGTGATGACACCCATGAGCCGGCCTTCCGCGTCCGTCACGCCGACGCAGCCGAAGTGCTTCGCCGTCATCACCAGAATGGCATCGGCCATGGGCGCATTGCGGTCGATCAGGGGGAGCTCATCGCCCACGTGCATGATGTCGGAGACTTTCAAGATCAAGCGTCCGAGCTGGCCACGGGGATGCAGCAACTGAAACTCGTCGGTGGTAAAGCCTTTCCGTTCCAAAAGCGCAATCGCAATGGCGTCGCCCAAGGCCAGGGTCATGGTCGTCGAAGTCGTGGGCGACAACCCCATGGGGCAGGCCTCGGCCGTCGCCGGCAGCGGCAGGGTCACATCGGCAATCTCGGCAAGCGCACTGTCGCCGCCGCCGGTAATGGCGATCAGCGGAATCCCGAAGCGCCGCGTGTGGGCGATGACATCCGACAGCTCCGTGGTTTCGCCCGAGTTGGAAATGGCCAGCACGGCGTCCTCCCTGGTGATCATGCCGAGATCGCCGTGGCTGGCCTCGGCCGGGTGGACGAAGAAAGCCGGTGTTCCGGTGGCGGCGAGCGTGGCGGCGATCTTGTTGGCGATGTGACCGCTTTTGCCCATGCCGGTGACGATCACCCGGCCCGCGACATTCGCCATCAGGTCGAGGGCCTCGCAGAAGCGCTCGTCCAGCGACTTGGCGAGGTCCATGATGCCCTGGGCCTCGAGCTCGAAGACGCGCTGCGCCGCGCTCTTGTCGTCGGTTGCGAAATTGGGCTTGGACTGCGCTTTCATCGGATCGAACCCGTCCCCTTGGTTGTGCCGCCGCAACCCGCCTCGTCCGGTCTCGCCGTCGGGAGGCAAGGCAGGCCGGGTAGTGGTGCGCAGCTCAGCGACACCAATGCGATTACACGCCCGCCTCCGCGGGCCGGGGCTTCTCAAATATGCGCGCCCCGCGACAATAGGTCAAGAAACGGCCAAGTAAACAATAAAACGCTGGTAACGGCGCTCCCGCTCGATGCTCGAGTCAATGGGCGAAAATGTCTTCGCAAGCCCATCCGGCGAGGTCGAGCGCGGCGCGGTGGGGCAGGAAACGGAAGCAGGCTTCGGCAAGCTGGGTGCGCCCCTCGCGTGTGAGCATCTCATCGAGCCGCTCTTTCAGCGCATGGAGGTGCAGGACATCGGCGGCCGCGTAGTCGAGCTGCTCCGGCGTCAACTCGTCTTTGCCCCAATCGGAGGTTTGCTGCTGTTTGGAGAGCTCGATGCCAAGCATCTCGCGGCACAAATCTTTCAGCGAATGGCGGTCGGTAAAGGTGCGCGTCAAGCGCGAAGCGATCTTGGTGCAGTAGACCGGCGCGCAATCGACCCCGAGAAAATGGTGAATGACGGCGAGGTCGAAGCGGGCGAAATGGAAGAGCTTCGTCACTTGCGCGTCGGCGAGCAGCGCCTTCAGTCGGGGCGCGCCATAGGGCACCTCGGCATCTTTGCGAAACTGTACGAGATGGCACACGCCGTCGCCGGCGGCGAGCTGGATGAGGCACAGCCGGTCGCGCAACGGGTTGAGCCCCATGGTCTCGCAATCCACGGCGAGGACATCGCCGAAATCAAGATCCGCGGGTAGATCGCCGCGATAGAGGTGGTTAGCCAATTAGGATCGCCCTCGATGGGGACGGAAAGCCCGGCCGGAAACGCGAAACGGATTTGCCGCCCGGGTGCAAGGAATTGGTGCCCAGGAGAAGACTCGAACTTCCACGGGCTTTCGCCCACTAGTACCTGAAACTAGCGCGTCTACCAATTCCGCCACCTGGGCATATTGCAGGCCGGTCTGGATAACGCTGGCACATTCGAAAGTCAACCGGCTCGGCGCATGGCGCTGACCAGCGCTTCGCGTATTATATGGCCCCTTGCGCGGCCGCCTCAAAGTCGAGTGTGTCAGGGCCGCCGGCCGCGGCGAGGGGTGTTGGCGCGCCCGCCGCATCGCACGATGCTTTCAAAGGCGTCGACAAGACGTTAGCCTAGGGGCAAGGGAAGGGCGTTATGGCACCTCGGCTGGTCACGATTTTCGGCGGATCGGGATTTTTGGGACGCCACCTGGTGCGCAGGCTCGCGGCATCGGGCGCGCGGGTCACGGTCGGGGTGCGCAATCCCGACAGGGCGCTGTTCCTCCAACCCATGGGCGATGTCGGCCAGATCACGCCGGTTGCCGCGAATGTGCGCGACGAGGCCTCGGTGATTGCGGCGGTCGAGGGGGCCGATGCGGTGGTCAACCTGGTGGGCATTCTTTACGAGACCCGGCGCCAGACTTTTGCCCAGATCCACGCCCAGGGGGCCGAACGCGTGGCCCAGGCGGCGAGGTCCGCGGGCGCCAAGCGGCTGGTTCAGGTCTCCGCCATCGGCGCCGATCCCCATTCCGTGTCGGCTTACGCCCGCTCCAAGGCGGCGGGCGAGACCGCGGTTAAGGCCGCTTTCCCCGAGGCCACGATCATGCGGCCCAGTATCCTGTTCGGGCCGGAGGACGACTTCTTCAACCGTTTCGCGGCCCTCGCCCGCCTCTTTCCGGTGCTGCCGCTTTTCGGCGGGGGCGCGACGAAATTTCAGCCGGTCTATGTAGGAGATGTGGCCGATGCCATCGTCAAGGCCCTGGAGGACGGCGAGGCTCAGGGCAAGACTTTCGAGCTCGGCGGCCCGAAGGTTTACAGCTTCCAGGAACTGATGGCGCTGATGCTTGCCGAGATCGGGCGCAAACGGCTGCTCCTCAAGCTGCCCTTTTTCCTCGCCGACCTCATGGGCGCGGTCCTCGAACGCCTGCCGCGACTGCCTGGAAAGGGGCCGCCCCTGACCCGCGACCAGGCGAGGCTCTTGCGTTACGACAACGTGGTCTCGAAGGACGCGCCGGGCTTGGCCGAGCTGGGGATCGCCCCGACCGCCTGCGAGATCATCCTCTCCACCTATCTCGACCGCTTCCGCCGCTCCGGCCGTTTCGGCGGCACCCGCCCGGGCTGAGCCGCCGCGCCTGCGCGGCTCATGCGTAGGACCAGATCAAGAGCCCCGCACCCAGGCAGAGCCGGTAAATCACGAAGGGGGTGAAGCTCGCGCGCCTGAGCCAGCGCATCATCAGCGCGAGGGCGATGAGCGCCGAGACGAAGGCGAGCAGCATCGCGAGCAAGGCGTCGAATCCCAAGACGACGTTGCCGCTATTGTAGAGCTCGGACCCCGCCAACGTGCCGGCGCCGATGATCACGGGCATCGACAAAAGAAGCGAGAATCTTGCCGCCTCGACCCGCTCATAGCCGAGGAATCGGGCCGCCGTCATGGTGATGCCGGAGCGGCTGACGCCGGGAATGGGGGCCAGCATCTGGAATAGCCCGATAATGACGGCGCCGCCGGCCGCCATGTGCTCGATGCGGCGAATGCGCAGACCCAGCCGGTCGGCGGCGTACAGCAACAGGCCAAAGCCAAGGGTCGTCCAGCCGATGACCGCGATACTGCGCAAGGGGACATCGACAGTGTCCCTGAGGACCAGCCCGGCGACGATCACCGGCGGAGTGGCGATCAAAATATTGAGGGCGAGCCGCGCCTCGGGGCCCCAACGCCCGAGCGACAGCGAGAGGATGCCCAGAGCCAGCGACCAGAATTCGCGCCGGAAATAGATCATCACCGCGGCCAACGTGCCCACATGGACGGCGATATCGATCATCAGTCCCTGGTCGGGCCAGCCCGTGAGCTCGGGCACCAGAATGAGATGCGCCGACGAACTGATGGGAAGGAACTCCGTGATCCCCTGTACCAAGGCGAGGACGATAATGTGTAGGAGGGTCAAGGCTGCCCCTATATCTTGTTCCAAACCGCTTATATCACCCGCACTTGGGCGACCCAAGCGGAGAAGTAGTTCCACTTCGGTCCTAATTTTTTAGGGAATTGGCGCGGAATCCCCCTCGGGCCGGGGGGTCGCGGCGATTTGTTAACCATATTAGGACAGTATACCTTACCTAAATGTGCGTTTTGACTCGCATCCGCGCGAATTCTGGATAATATGGTTGGCCTTTGGGGTCGAAGGTTCTGGGACCGAAGCACTGGTCTTCGTTGCTCTTTTCGGTCTTTTCGGGTCGGTCTTTTCGGGTCGGTCTTTTCGGGGGGTGACCGGGACATCCACCGGCACAGCCACGGCGGAGTCCCGGTTTTTGACGCCCGCTGTTTCACGCCCCGGCTGTTTCACGCCCCGGCGCTTGCGGCCCCCCCGGAAAGGCAGCCTCTCGGTAAGGAAATTCAAGAAACGTGATCGAATCGTGCGAGTGACTTGTGATGCCGCAGCAGATGCTGAAATTCGTCTCGGTTGAAAACCGCACGCCCCATAAGCGGGAGGCGGCCGAACGGCGCTCCGATTTCGACGAGATTTACGATGAGTACCAGTCGGATCGGGCCAAGGAGCAGTCTTCGCGCTGCTCCCAGTGCGGCATCCCGTTCTGCCAGATCCACTGCCCGGTGCAAAACAACATACCGGACTGGCTCAAACTCACGGCCGAGGGCCGGCTCGAGGAGGCCTATGAGGCCTCGGCCGCGACCAACAACTTCCCGGAGATCTGCGGCCGCATCTGTCCCCAGGACCGCCTGTGCGAGGGCAACTGCGTGCTCGAGAAAGCCGGTCACGGCACCGTCACCATCGGCGCGGTCGAAAGATTCATCACCGACACCGCCTGGGAGAAGGGTTGGGTCAAGCGGGCCGCCCCGCCCCGCGAGCGTGACCAGTCCGTCGGCATCATCGGCGCCGGGCCGGGTGGGCTGGCCGCCGCCGAACAGCTGCGCCGCAAGGGCTATCAGGCCGATGTGTATGACCGTTACGACCGTGTCGGCGGGCTGATGACTTACGGCATCCCCAATTTCAAGCTCGAAAAGCACATCGTCGAACGCCGCGCCAATCTTTTGGCCGAGAGCGGCGTCGAGTTCCATCTCGATTTCGAGGTCGGCCGCGATGCGAGTCTCGAGGAGTTGCGCGAGAGGCACGACGCCGTCCTGATCGCCACGGGCGCCTATGCCGCCCGCGACTTCGCCATGCCCGGCGTCGGCCTTGGCAACATCTTCCAGGCGATGACGTACCTGACCGCGTCCAACCGCAAGGGGCTGGGCGATGCGGTGCCCGCGTTCGACGACGGCAGCCTCGATGCGGCCGGCAAGGATGTGGTGGTCATCGGCGCCGGCGACACGGCCATGGACTGCGTGCGCACGGCGGTGCGCCAGGGCGCCAAATCCGTCAAGTGCCTCTACCGCCGCGACCGCGCCAACATGCCGGGCTCCATGCATGAGGTCGTCCATGCCGAGGAAGAGGGGGTCGAGTTCGTCTGGCTGACCGCGCCCGAGGCCTTCCTCGGCGATGAGACGGTCACCGGCGTGCGCGCCGTGCGCATCCATCTCGGCGTCCCCGACGCCTCGGGACGCCAGACGCCGCACCCAATTGAAGGGTCGAGCTTCGTGGTCAAGGCCGATCTCGCCATCAAGGCGCTGGGCTTCGATCCCGAGGACATCCCGGCCCTGTTCGGCGCCCCGGAGCTTCGCGTCACCCGCTGGGGGATGCTCAAGATCAACTACCGGACCATGATGACCAGTCTCGACGGTGTGTTTGCCGCCGGCGACATCGTGCGCGGCGCCTCGCTCGTGGTGTGGGCGATCCGCGACGGCCGCGACGCCGCCGAAACCATCCATTCGTACATGATGGCCAAGGCGGCAAGGGATGCTCCGGTCCTTGCCGCGGCCTCTTGAAACCGGGAGGGATCCGATGCCAAAGAATACCCCAGGACGGCGCTTCATCGAGGAATGGCGCGCCAACGCCGCCCGGCTTCAGGCCGAGGGGCTGTACGATCCCGCCCACGAGCATGATTCCTGCGGCGTCGGGCTGGTGGCGGCGATCGACGGCAAGCCGCGCCGCGCCGTGGTCGAGGCCGGAATCGCTGCGCTCAAGGCGGTGTGGCACCGGGGCGCCGTCGACGCCGACGGCAAGACCGGGGATGGCGCCGGCATTCACGTCCAGGTCCCCCAGGACTTCTTCAAGGAGCACATCGCCCGCACCGGCCATGAGCCGCGCCCCGGGCGGCTCGCGGTGGGCATGGTGTTCCTGCCGAAGACCGATTTCGCCGGCCAGGAACGCTGCCGCTCCATCGTCGAGACCGAGATCCTGAACTTCGGCTACGCGATCTACGGCTGGCGCCAGGTGCCGGTGGACGTGGCCTTCATCGGCGAGAAGGCCAACGCCACCCGGCCCGAGATCGAGCAGATCATGATCGCCTCGAACCCGGGCGTTTCCGAGGAGCAGTTCGAGCTCGACCTCTTCATCATCCGACGCCGCATCGAAAAGCGGGTGTTGGACGAGCACATCAACGATTTCTACATCTGCTCGCTGTCGTGCCGGTCGGTGGTCTACAAGGGGCTGTTCCTGGCCGAGCAGTTGACCGCGTTCTTTCCCGACCTCCTGGACGAGCGCTTCGTCTCCTCCTACGCCGTGTTCCATCAGCGCTACTCCACCAACACCTTCCCCAACTGGCGGCTGGCCCAGCCCTTCCGCATGCTCTCCCATAACGGCGAGATCAACACGCTGCGCGGCAACACCAACTGGATGAAGAGCCACGAAACCCGCATGACGGCCGACGCCTTCGGCGAGTACGGCGAGGACATCAAGCCGGTGATCCAGTCGGGGAGCTCGGATTCGGCGGCGCTCGATGCGGTGTTCGAGGTCATGGTCCAGGGCGGGCGGCCGGCGCCCATGGTCAAAAGCATGTTGATCCCGGAATCGTGGTCCAACAAGGCCACCATGCCCCAGAGCCACAAGGATTTTTACAGCTACTGCAATTGCGTCATGGAACCGTGGGACGGCCCCGCCGCGGTGGCCGCGTGCGACGGGCGCTGGGCGATCGCCGGCATGGACCGCAACGGTTTGAGGCCCTTGCGTTTCATCATCACCAGCGACGGCTTGCTGATCGTGGGATCCGAATCCGGAATGGTGCCGGTGAAAGAGTCGGAGGTGGTCGAGAAGGGCCGGGTGGGACCCGGCCAGATGATCGGCGTCGACCTCGAGAAGGGGCGCTTCTACCACGACCGGGAGCTCAAGGACACGCTGGCGGCCCGCCACCCCTATGGCGCATGGGTCAGGAACATCACCGAGCTCGACAGCCTGATCAAGGGCAAGACCGGGACGCGGCCCGAATTTTCCCGCGACGAGCTGCGCCGGCGCCAGCGCGCGGTCGGCTACACCTTGGAGGAGCTCGAGCTCATCCTTCATCCCATGGTCGAGGATTCGAAGGAGCCGGTCGGCTCGATGGGCGACGACACGCCGCTTGCGGTGCTGTCGGACCGCCACCGCGGGCTCCATCACTTCTTCCGCCAGAACTTCAGCCAGGTGACGAACCCGCCGATCGACTCCTTGCGCGAGAAGCACCAGATGAGTCTGAAGACGCGGCTCGGGAATCTCGGCAACATCCTCGACGAGGACCCGTCGCAAACCAGGCTTTTGCAACTCGAATCGCCCGTGCTGACCAATGCCGCCTTCGAGGCCATGCGGGCCTACATGGGGGCGGACGCGGTCGACATCGACTGCACCTTGCCCATCGACGGCGGCGAAAACGCGCTCAGGGACGCGCTTGTTCGCATCAAGCGCGAGGCCGAGGACGCGGTGCGGGAGGGTTGCGTTCACGTGATCCTGAGCGACAAGGACGTGAGCGCCGGGCGCGCCCCGATCCCCATGATTCTCGCGACCGGCGGCGTGCACACCCATCTCACCCGCCAACAGCTGCGAACCTTCACCTCCCTTAACGTGCGCTCGGCGGAATGCCTCGACGTTCATTACTTCTCCGTGCTCATCGGGGTGGGCGCCACCACGGTCAACGCCTACCTTGCCGAGGAGACCATCGCCGAGCGCCACCGCCGGGGGCTGTTCGACGGGCTCTCGTTGAATGAATGCATCCGCCGGTACAAGAAGGCGGCCGACGAGGGGATTTTGAAGGTCATGTCCAAGATGGGGATCTCGATCCTGAGTTCCTATCGCGGCGGCTACAACTTCGAGGCGGTGGGGTTGTCGCGCTCCCTGGTGGCCGAGTTCTTCCCCGGCATGACCTCGCGCATTTCCGGCATCGGCCTTTCCGGCATTCAGCGCAAGGTTCTCGAGATTCACGAAAGGGCCTATGGCGAGGATACCGTTGCCCTGCCCGTCGGCGGTTTGTACCGGTTCCGCCGCAGCGGCGAGGTCCATGCCCTCGAGGGCGAGCTGATCCACACCCTGCAAGCGGCGGTGGCGTCGGATTCCTACGCCACCTACAAGAAGTTCAGCGAGGCGACGCGGCGGGCGCAGCCGATCAGCCTGCGCGATCTTCTGGACTTCAAGCAGGACCGCGCGCCGGTGCCTTTGGAGGAGGTCGAATCGATCACCGAGATCCGCAAGTGCCTGGGCTCGCCCGGCATCTCGCTTGGCGCGCTCAGCCCCGAGGCCCACGAAACCCTGTCGATCGCCATGAACCGCATCGGCGCGAAGTCGGATTCGGGCGAAGGGGGCGAGGACCCGGCCCGCTACACCCTCAGGCCCAACGGCGACAACGCCTCTTCCGCCGTCAAGCAGGTCGCCTCGGCCCGTTTCGGGGTGACGGCGGAGTACCTCAACAACTGCCGCGAGCTCGAGATCAAGATGGCCCAGGGCTCGAAGCCCGGCGAGGGCGGCCAGCTTCCCGGCGTCAAGGTGAGCGAGATGATCGCC
>CBESNX010000030.1:0-11677 GCA_965531025.1 uncultured bacterium | reverse complement strand
GCTATTCGTCAGACCTCCAACGGGAGGCGTCAATCGAGGATCAAGTTCGCCTGTGTCGCGAGCGCGTGGTGCAGATGCGTGGCAAGGTCGTGGGGGTCTACACCGATGCGGCCATCTCCGGATCTCAGCTGCAGAACCGTCCCGGCATCCGGTCGCTTCTCGATGACGCGCGTGCGCATCCGTGTCCCTTCGATACGGTGATCGCCGAAGCGCTCGACCGTCTCTCACGCGACCAGGAAGATATCGCCGGTCTGTTCAAACGTCTTGCACATCTAGACATTCGAATTCACACGCTCGCAGAAGGCGAAATCAACGAATTGCACATCGGCTTAAAGGGTACGATGAACGCGCTGTTCCTGAAAGACCTCGCTGCCAAGGTGCGCCGTGGACAACGGGGACGCGCGGAGGCCCGGCGAGCGGCCGGAGGCTTGTCCTACGGCTACCGCGTGGTACGCAAGATCGGCCCCGATGGTGAGATTGAACGCGGGCAGCGGGACGTTGACCCGGTCCAGGCAGCGGTAATCCGCCGCATCTTCGAGGAATATGTCGCCGGCCGCAGCCCACGCGCCATTGCAGCGGATTTAAATCGCGAGGGCGTCCCGAGTCCGAGAGGCGGCGCTTGGAACGCGAGTACCATCAACGGGCATCGGCGTCGGCTGCACGGCATCCTTCTGAACCCGCTCTACGCCGGCCGGATGATATATGGGCGCCTGACCTATCGAAAGAACCCCGAAACCGGTGCCCGCGAGTTGCGCATAGTGCCGCCCGAAAAGTGGGTACACGTTGAGATGCCGGAGTGGCAAATCGTGCCAATCGACATATGGGAAGCGGCACAGAAAATGCGCGCCGAGCACGCGGCCCATCGCCCACACGAGGCCCGCCGCCCCCGTCATCTCCTGAGTGGTCTCGTGCGCTGCGGGGTGTGTGGTGGCGCTTACACGATGAGGTCAAGCGACCGCCTCGGCTGTGTCGCTCATCGTGAAAAGGGCACCTGCTCCAGCAACCGCACAATCACTCTGGCTGAGCTGGAGCGCCGTGTCCTCGGTGGCCTAAAGGAACGCCTACTGGCACCGGAGGTTTTTGCCGAGTTCGCCGAGGAATATTCCGCCGAGCTTCGACGTATACGAGCCGGGTACTCCGAGCAGCGTACGGCGGTAGAGCATCAGCTTATCAATACTTCGCGCCGCATCGACCGGATTGTCGATGCCATCGCGGAGGGAACAGCATCACGTGCACTCAAAGCCACGCTCGCCGACTTAGAAGCGGAAAAGGAGCGACTGGAGGCTGAACGGCAGGGGCTCAACGCGACTTCACAGGTCGCTGACCTACATCCGAATCTGCCGGAGCTGTACCGTCGTCAGGTTGCCGACCTTGAGGCCACGCTCAAGCGCTGCCCGGCCGAGCTCGCCGCCGTAAGTCAAATCCTCCGCTCACTCATTGAGCGCATCGTGGTACATCCCGGCGAACGGCGCGGAGAGACGGAGATCGAAGTCGAGGGCAGTATCGTCGCCATCCTCGACTTCGCCAGCCAAGCGCAAGGAGAACAAACGCCAAACCGAAGTGTAGGAGTGGTGGTGCCCAGGGGAGGAATTGAACCACCGACACACGGATTTTCAGTCCGCTGCTCTACCAACTGAGCTACCTGGGCACACGGCATGGGCGAGTGACGCGCTTATAGAAAATATCACCCGGCCTGTCCAGAGCCTGAGGTCCTAGTCTTCGCCCGTTTCTTCGGACCCGGCCACGACCTCCTTTGCCGGCTCATCCCGGCCATCCGGCGGCTCCTCGGCGGGGATTCGATAGCGCCCCTCGAGCCACCTGCCGAGATCGACATCGGCGCACCGGGCCGAGCAAAAGGGGCGGTAAGCCCTCCGGGACGGCCTGCCGCAGATGGGACACCGTTGTTTCCTTCCGGCCGACCGGAACCTGGCGACGGACATCGCGCGCCTTTCCCGAAAATTCGCCTCAGTCTAGCACAATATCGTACTGCTCGGGTCCGTATCCGGGATCGGGCGTAAGCGAGATCGCGCGCCCGAGCGATGCCTGCAGCCGCTTCACCGAAGCGCCGGCCTCGCCTTTGAGGGCATCGATCACCTTCGGCGCGGCGACGACCCTGACTGCGCCTTGCGGACGCCGTTTCGCCTGCCGTTGAACCGCGCGCATGATGCGCGCCGCAACGGCGTGGGGCGAGGCCACGCGCCCCGAACCGGAGCAGCCTTCGCAGTCCGTGGTCAGCGTTTCGCGCAAGGGTTCGCGCCCGCGCCGGCGCGACAGCTCGACCAGCCCCAGCTCGGAAATGCCGGTGCTTCGCACAAAGGCCGGATCGTCGGCAAGCGCCCCGTTGAGCGCCTCCAGCACCCGGGCCTGGTGCGCGACGAGATCCATGTGGACAAAGTCGATCACGATCAGCCCCGCGATATTACGCAGGCGCACCTGGCGGGCGATTTCCGTCGCCGCCTCGAGGTTGACATCAAGGATCGTCTGCGCCTGGCTGCTCCCGCCCACGTGACGGCCGGTGTTGACGTCGATCGCGGTGAGGGCCTGGGTCGTCTCGATCGCGAGATGGCCGCCGCAGGCGAGCTCCACCTTCGGCGCCAGCACCGCCTCGATCGCCTCCTCGACGCCATGAAGCGAGAACAGGGGCTCTTCGCCGGTGTAGTGATCGAGGAGCGACGCGATTTCAGGGGCAAAGCGCTGACAGAAGCGCTCCGCGGCGGCAAAGGCCGCGCCGTCGTCGATGCGGATGCGCCTCATGCCTGCGCCCGCCCGGTCGCGCAGGACCCGCGAGACCGGGTCAAGGTCGGCGAAAAGCAGCGCCGGCGCCTTTGCCTTCGCGGCGCGGTCCTCAATCTCCGCCCACGACCGCCTCAAGTACGCCGCGTCTTTCGTCAGCTCCTTCCCGCCGGCCCCGGAGGCCGCCGTTCTCAGGATAAAGCCGTCCTCGGCGTGTCCGGTTTCCTCCATGACCGCTTCCATGACTGTGGTGAGGCGCGCCCGCTCGGCCTCGTCCGGCAAGCGTCGCGAGAGCATGATCCCGGCCTGTTTGGGGGTATAGACGAGATAGCGTCCCGGCAAGGCCGGATTGACCGAAAGCCCCGCCGCCTTGCCGCCTTGGGGCGCTCTCAGGACCTGGACCATGATGTCTTCGCCCTCGCAAACGCGCAGGCCTTGGGGAGCTTCCGCGCCTTCTTGCTCGCGCGTTCCACCGAGGCCGAGGAAACCCGTGCGCTCTTCTCCGAGGTCGATAAAGGCCGCTTCCATGCCCCTGAGCACGCGGGTGGCGCGCCCAAGGTATATGTTGCCGACGATGCCGGGCCGGGCCGCCAGCTCGATGAAAAGCTCGGCCACGCGGCCGTCGTCGATTAACGCGATGCGCGTCTTGGCCGGCGCCACGGTGCAAAGAATTTCGTCGATCACCGCCCCGCCTCCCGAGAAACCCCTTGCGCGAACCCCAGGCCCTGGAGCAGCGCGTGAGTCTCAAACAGCGGAAGCCCAACGACGTTGCTGTACGAGCCGTTGATCGCGCGCACGAACACGGCGGCCCGTCCCTGGGCGGCGTAACCGCCGGCCTTTCCTTGCCACTCGCCGGTGGCGAGGTAGTTCTCGATTTCGCGCACATCCAGCCGCTTGAAGGCGACGACGGTCGTAACCAGGCGGGTGTGACTCCGCCCTTGGGCGTCGACGACGCATACCCCGCCATGGACCCGGTGGCGGCGCCCCGAGAGCATCTCGAGGCATTCGCGGGCCGCGTCGGCGTCCTCGGCCTTGAACAGGATGCGCCGGCCGCAGGCGACGACCGTATCGGCCCCGAGAACGAGGGCGTCCCCATGACGCGGCGCGACCTCTTGCGCCTTCAGACTCGCCAGGCGGAGGGCGTAAGCGGCCGGCGACTCCCTGCGAAGCGGCGTCTCGTCAACATGCGCGGGATCGATCGTATCGGGTTCAAGTCCGATCTGGCGCAGAAGCTCCCGCCGGCGCGGCGAGGCCGAAGCCAGCACCAGCCGCTGCACTTTCGGGCGATCCCCCATGTGGTCTGAAACTATTTGAAGCGAAAGATAATCCGACCCTTGGTCAGATCATACGGGGTCATCTCGACATTGACCCGATCGCCGGCCAAGACGCGGATTCGGTTCTTGCGCATTTTACCGGAGGTGTGGGCGAGAATCTCATGGTCGTTGTCGAGCTTCACGCGGAACATCGCGTTCGGCAACAGTTCAGTCACCGTGCCGGCGAACTCAAGCAAGTCTTCCTTGACCATTCTTTCTCCATCGGTTGTCGAAGGCAGAAGGAAAATGGGCGCGCCAAGGATTTTGGTCAAGTGTTTTCAGCGCGCTTCGGGACCCGGGTACCAGCAAACGGAAAGTATTGTCCGGCCCCAAAAACCGGGAGCCGCCGGGACCGGCGCGCGATGTCGCCGCGAAAGACGCGCGGAGCCTGCCGAATCCCGGTAAATCCGGCACAGGGATTGGTTCTTACATGTTCCGGGCGAGGTCGAAGCGAACAAACCGCTCGTGCGGCGCCGCGCGCCGCCCCGGCGAACGGCGCGCGGGCTCCGGCGCGTCAACGCCTGCGCCGAATATTGAGCCGGATTGCAACGGAGAGGGCGTGGGCGCCAAGGCCTTCCGCATTGGCGAGCGTCACCGCCGCCGGGCCGATTGCCGAAAGGCTTTGCGCGTCGCAGCGCACGATGGAGGTGCGCTTGATGAAATCATAAACGCCCAATCCCGAGGAAAAGCGTGCGCTGCGCGCCGTGGGGAGCACGTGGTTCGGCCCGGCCACGTAATCCCCGATCGCTACCGGCGTGTAACGGCCGAGGAAGATGGCGCCGGCGTTGCGGACCCTGGCGGCGAGTCCTTCCGCATCGTCCGTCGCGAGCTCCAGGTGCTCGGGCGCCAACCGGTCGATCAGGGGCACGGCCTCGGCCAGATCGCCGACCAAGATCACGGCCCCGAATTTTTCCCAGCTCGCGGCCGCGATTTCGCCCCGGGGAAGGGTCGCGAGATACCCTTCCACCGCTTTGAGCACATCCGCCGCCAACCCCTCGTCATCGGTCATCAGGATGGCCTGGGACGAGGGGTCGTGTTCGGCCTGGGAGACGAGGTCGATGGCGATCCAGGCGGGATCGTTGTTGCCGTCCGCCACCACCAGGACCTCGGACGGCCCCGCGATCATGTCGATGCCGACCGTGCCGAACACCTGGCGCTTGGCGGCGGCGACATAGACGTTGCCCGGCCCGACGATCTTGTCCACGGGCCGGATGGTTTCGGTGCCATAGGCCAGGGCGCCGATCGCCTGGGCGCCGCCGATGCGGTAGATCTCTTGCACGCCGGCGATGCGCGCCGCGGCCAATACCAGGGGGTTGATCTCGCCCGCCCGCGCCGGCGCCACCATGACGACGCGCTCGACCCCCGCGATTCGGGCCGGCAGCGCGTTCATCAGCACAGTGGACGGATAGGCCGCGGTCCCCCCCGGAACGTAAATGCCGACGGATGCGATCGCCCGCCAGCGGGCCCCGAGCCTCACCCCGGCCTCGTCCTCATAGTCGGTATCGTCGGGCAGTTGGCTGCGGTGATACGCCTCGATCCGCTTCGCCGCGAGCTTCAACGCCTCGAGCGTTTCCCGGTCGCACGCCTTTGCCGCCGCCTCGACTTCGCCCGCCGGAACCGCCATGGTTTCGGGCGTCAGTTCGATCCGGTCGAAGCGCCTGGTGAGTTCGATGACCGCGTCATCGCCGCGCGCGCGCACATCGGCGAGAATTTCGGAAACCGCCGCATCCACGTCGCTATCCGCCTCCCGCCTCGACGCCACGAGCTCGGTGAAGGCGGCCTCGAAACCGGGCGCGGACGTCGAAAGCCTACGCGCCACCGACGGTCCCATCCACAGCCCGGGCGAATTGGTCGATCCAGGCCCCAACCTCTTCCGAACGGGTCTTGAGCGCCGCGCGGTTGACCACCAGGCGCGAGCTGATATCGGCGATGTGCTCCACCTCGACGAGGCCGTTGGCCCTGAGCGTCGCGCCCGTGGCGACGAGATCGACGATGCGCCGGCAAAGGCCCAGGCTCGGCGCCAGCTCTACCGCGCCGTTGAGCTTGATGCACTCGGCCTGCACGCCGCGCGCGGCGAAGTGGCGCCGGGTGATCTCTGGATATTTGGTGGCGACGCGCACATGGGACCAGCGCGCCGGATTATCGTGCGCCACCATGTCCGCGGGTTCCGCCACGGCCAGCCGGCAGCGGCCGATGCCGAGATCCAGCGGCGCATAGATTTCCGGATAGTCGAATTCCATCAGCACGTCGTTGCCGGCGACGCCCAGCTGCGCCCCGCCGAAGGCGACGATGGTGGCGACATCGAAGCCGCGCACGCAAATCACGTCGAGCCCTGGATGGTTGGTCGAAAACTTGAGTTTGCGCGACGCCGTGGCGTGAATGGCCTTTTCCGGCTCGATGCCCGCGCGTTTCAGCAGCGGCCGAACCTCTTCGAGGATACGGCCCTTGGGCAGGGCCAACACCAGGGGCTCGTTTGTCGGCAAAGTGCTTACCTTGTCGCGGGGCGTTTGACGTAAAGCAGGTTTATTTACCCGCTTTGCCCCTATTCTTCCAATGGATGTTGCGGCCGCCAGCGGGTGGGCCAGGGCTCTCCGAAGTCCTCGAGCACGCAATGGACGCCGTCGATTTCGAGCCGGATCATGGCATCGCCGGCGAAGACCAGGTCGAGCGCGGCGTCCTCGACGGTGATCGTCAGGATCTCGAGAAGCTTCCCCGGGTCCTTGCGGGGGATGCTGCGGCGGCGCACGGCCTTGACGCGCTCGAAACAGATGCCGCAGCGGATTCTTTCGTAAACACTGGCGGAAGGCTCGCGGTGCAGGGCCTCCCAGCGGAAGCGGTTGGCGACCAGCACGAAGCACTGCTCCTCGGAGAGGAAGCTCAAGTCGCCGACGGGAATCAGCGCGTCCTGCAGGCAGGCGGCGATGACGCTGATATCCTCGGCGTCCTCGGCGCGAAGCTTCAGGTGCGTGGTCATTGCGGACCCTTGACGCGCTCGATGTCGGCGCCGCAGGCGGCCAGCTTCTCCTCCAGCCGCTCATAGCCCCGGTCGAGATGGTAGACCCGGCTCACCACCGTCTCGCCCTCCGCCGCCAGCCCGGCAAGGACGAGGGAAACCGACGCCCTGAGGTCGGTCGCCATGACCTCGGCGCCGGTCAGACTCGGCACCCCCCGAACCATGGCCGAAGCGCCGTGGAGCGAAATGTCGGCGCCCATGCGCGCAAGCTCCGGCACGTGCATGAACCGGTCCTGAAATATGGTCTCGGTGATCATGGACGCTCCCGAGGCGACGGACATCAGCGCCGTCATCTGTGCCTGCAAGTCCGTGGCGAATCCCGGAAAGGGCTCGGTCGTCACGTCGACGCCGCAAAGCCCGCGATTGCCCCGGGACACCCGCAGGCCGTTTTCCGTCGGGGCGATATTTAACCCGGATTCGCTCAATTTTTCCAGCGCCGATCCGATGTGGTCACAGCGCGTGCCCACCAGCTCGATGTCCCCGCCGGTGATCGCCACGGCCATGGCATAGGTTCCCGTTTCGATGCGATCGGGTACGATCTCGTGCTCGGCGCCGTTGAGCGACTCGACCCCGCGGATGGTGAGAGTGTCGGTGCCGATTCCTTCGATCTCCGCCCCCATGGCCACGAGGCACTTCGCGAGGTCGCCGACCTCGGGCTCGCGCGCCGCGTTGGTCAACACGGTTTCGCCCTCGGCCAGTGTCGCCGCCATCAAAAGGTTCTCCGTCGCCCCGACGGAAACGGAAGGAAAGACGATATGGGCGCCTTTCAGTCCCTTGGGCGCCTTGCCATTGATGTAGCCTTCCGCGATCTCGATCTCGGCGCCGAGCTGGGCCAGTCCCTTGAAGTGCAAATCCACCGGGCGGTTGCCGATGGCGCACCCCCCGGGGAGGGAGACCTTGGCGGTCCCTGCGCGCGCGAGGAGCGGCCCCAGCACCAGGACGGAAGCGCGCATCTTCCTCACCAAACGATAGGGCGCGGTGGTGTCGGCGATCTCGCCGGCGCGAAGGGACAGCACCCGGCCCGTAGGGCCGCCATTGGCGGCGTGGCCGTCCATGCGGATGACGACCCCAAGCTGGCCGAGCAGGTTCGCAAGGGTCGAGATGTCCGCGAGATGGGGAAGGTTGAACAGGCTCAGCGTCCCTTCCGTCAGCAGGCTTGCGGCCATCAAGGGCAGGGCCGCGTTCTTGGCGCCGCTGATGTGAATGACGCCGGATAACCGGTTGCCTCCCCGGATGCGGATTTTGTCCATCGACTGTCCTTTATCCTTGCTCGCTAAAGGCTCAAAGCATCGGCGGGGCCTCGCCGCGTTGTCTCAGGCGATCGCCGCCGCGCGCGCCCCAGGGACAGCTCGCGGGTCAGGCTCTCGGCCGGTATCGCCATAAGCGCATCCCGTTCTCGCCCGGCTCCGCGCCCTTGTTACTCGATGCCGGAGGTCGACTCAAGCGGCCTCCGAGACGCGCGGGGAACAGGGATGAAAACGGGGCCGGGCCGGCATCAGACCGGAGGCTTCAGGCCTGATCGTCTTTAGCCGAGGACGCGCCCCTCTCGGCGCGCGCCCGGGCCTGTCGTTTTCGCCGGCGCAGGTTTTCCCGAAGCGCCGCCGCCAGGCGCTCGCGCCTCTGCCCGATCTGCGCGCTCGTCCGAGGTCTCAGGCGCGGGCGCCCGCCTTCATCCTTGCCTGCCATGACGTGGTCCTGCCCTTCGCGCTTGCGGGCGGTCATGGTGAAGGGGGGAAGCCGCAAGGTCAAGGGGGCGCAACCGGGCCCAGGAGCGCACAAAACTCGAGCGCCAACGCGATCTCTTCCTAACCGGCGTCCTTGAGGGTGAACAGTTCCTGGGACTCGCGGACCCCTCGCAGCTTGTGGCGTCCCAGCGATACGAGGCGGTCGGAGCAGGACTTGGCGGCCTCGGCGAGAGTCTGGGAGATCAACAGGTGGCTGCCGAGCACCTGGCACAGAGTCTCGATGCGGCTCGCTTCGTTGACCGCCGGCCCGACCACGGTGAAGTCGAGCCGATCCGCCGAGCCCACGTTGCCGTACAGCACGTCGCCCAGGTGCAGGGCGAGGTCGAGCAGCATGGTCGGCTTGCCCGCGCGGCTGCGTTCCTCGTTCAACCGGGCCACGGCGTCGAGGGCCTCCGCCGCGGCATTGATGGCATCGCGGCAAATGGATTGGCGCGGCCTGTCCTTCAGGTTGAAGGTGCCGAGCATGCCGTCGCCCATGAACTTCAAGACTTGGCCGCCGTGGTTGGTCAACGGCTCCGCCATGCAGTCGAAGTACTCGTCGAGCATGCTGACCAGCTCTTCGCGCGGCGTCCGGTCGGCAAGCTCGGTGAAGCCCCTGAGGTCGGCATACCACAGCACGGCACGAATCACCTGCAGGGAACCGCGCCGGATCTCGCCGTTCAGCACCCGCCGGCCCGCGTCCGGGCCGACATAGGCGTCCATCACGTTATGCGCGATCTGGTCGGTCACGGCCATGTTCACGGCGAGCCCCAGCCGGGGTTGCAGGCGCTCCAGGATGGCGATGTCGTGCTCCGAGAAGCCGCCGGGGCGATCGCCGGTCCAGGAAGCAAGCATGCCGTTGCCGTCTTGCGGTTTCCCGCCGCTGCCGAACGGGGTGATGCGGGCGAAGTAGTCCGTCGCCCCGAGCCCGCGCAACTCGGCGAGGATCGGAAAGTCGATCACCGCGTCGGGACCTTCGAGACGGCGGCGCAACGTGTTGGTCCGCGTCTTCGCCATGAAGCGGAAGGGGCTCTCCTGCCAAGCACGAAGGGCCTGGGAACCGTGCTCTTGGCCCCGCGTCTCGATGCCTTTGTCGCGCCACCAGACATAGGTGATGGCGTTGAAGGTTGGGTGCAAGGTGGGAATCGAGACCTGGCCCCGCAATAACGGAATGCCGGAGGCTCCGACGCGCTCGCAAAATCCTTCGACCAGGGTCTCGGTCCTGGCCTTGAGCAGGCCCTGGGTCACCAGCCAGTCGCTGGTCGCCTGAACCTCGGCGGCCTGGTCGATCGGGTCCAGGCGTGAAACCTCGGTGACTTCCATGGGCTTATCTTCCATACCTGGCGCGCGGCATTTGCCGCCGGACGCCGGGAGTTGGTTGCAAGGGGTGACCAGGCACGCGCTTTCAGAGACGGGTCCAGGGCAAGGGACGCGCGATGTCGCGCACCATAGCCGCGCATGCGTCACGTCGCAACACCTTGACGCACGCCTGATATGCGGCCTGATGGTAGGGCGCACACGAGGATTGACGGATCGCGCGCTTCAACGCATCCCACGCCGCGTGGATCTTCCGCGCCGCTTTTCCGCCGCGTGGCGCCAGCGCTCGCGCCCGGCGTTCCCTACCTCTTCGCGGCTGCGCCTGAATTCGTCTTCCGCCGTCGCCCGCGCTTTGATCTTGTTCCTTATTTGTTTCGAAATTACTCGGTTTCGTGAAAACAGTTGCCGCGGCTCACTGCGGCAACTCTTTGATCCAACACGGTTATATATATCGCGCCGCGCGGATAAGAGAACGGAAGAAAATGCAGCGCTGCACTACGATTTTTGCATACCGGGCATCGAATCCGCGCCTGCCGAACGGCGTGCTCTCAGGGCGCGGTCCTTCCTGCGTCATGGCCGTTGCGCCATTAAGGCCGCTATGGCATGGTGCGCTCTCCCGATCGGGCCGCCGTAGCTCAGGGGTAGAGCACACCCTTGGTAAGGGTGGGGTCGAAGGTTCGATTCCTTCCGGCGGCACCATATATTTCAATAGGTTAGAGATAAGTTTACACGGACTGCGTCGGCCTGTAAGTGCACTGTAAGTGCAGATGAGCCGACTTAAAACCGCGCGCATGTTCGAGCAGCTTTGGCGGGACGAGCCGGCGGCCGTGTGCGCCCTATTGTGGTCCGGCAGACCGCCACCGCGCGACGCCGCAGCAACAAGGATGGAGGCCCGCGGCAGGGCGATCCGGGCCAACCACGCCGAGCGGAACCCGGCGCGGTGACGCAGGTCTGGTTGGCCGTTCAACCCAGTTAGCCGGCGATTAAAGCGGCCCTTGGTGCACCTCACGGAGGTGTGTGCCGAAAAGAACTGATCCCGTACCGCGCCGAAATCGGTCAAGCAAGTGGGCCGTCGGAGACCGTTGGATGGTCTCCCGATCCACGTCTACGGAAACGATGTGATTGCCGTCCCCGGGAACTGCTTTCCCATGTACGAGTAAACCTGTCTTCGGTCCGGACCCGCTTCAGGGGGCACGTTTACAGCATCGGTCGTCTCGGCAAACCCGACAGCACGAAGCCCCTCGACCGCTACGGTGAACGGTCCGAGGGGCTTCGGAAAGCGGCCCGAGCCCTGCTATCAGTTCACTGCATTCTTCAACTGCTTCCCAGCCCTGAACTTCGGCAGCCTCGATGCTGGAATATAAATGGGCGCGCCAGTCCGCGGGTTCCTGCCCGTACGGGCCGATCGGTTGGCGACACTGAAACTGCCGAAACCGATCAGACGGACTTCCTCGCCCCGGTGGAGGGCATTGGTGATAGCATCGAACACAGCATCAACGGCCTTCGCCGCACCAGCCTTGCTGGCGCCGCAGGTCGTGGCGACGGCAGCGACCAAATCATTTTTGTTCATGATGATT
>CBESNX010000029.1:0-11876 GCA_965531025.1 uncultured bacterium | reverse complement strand
GTCGCAAAGCTCCGCCACCGTCGCGCAAATGCGCGTCAGATCCTCGGGGCGCGAGAGCCTATGGGCCCCGTCCTTGATCAGGCTGACCACGATGTTCTCGGAGGCAAGCCGTTCCGCGAGCCGCATCGAAGTCCGCCACGGCGCGGCCTCGTCCGCCATGCCGTGCAGCAGCCTCACCGGGCAGCTCAGCGGGATGGGATTGCCGAGCAGGAGGTGCCGCCGCCCTTCCTCGATGAGGCGCATCGTCACCGCGTAGGGCTCCGCGCCGTACTCGGAACGTTGCTGGATGACGCCTTCGCGGACCAGCTTTTCGCGCTCCTCATCGCCCAACCGGGCCCAGATCACGTCCTCGGTGAAGTCGGGGGCCGCGGCGACGCCGACGAGCCCCGCGATCCGCTCGGGCCGGGCCAGGGCCGCGAGCAGCATCAGCCATCCCCCCATGGAGGAGCCGACGAGGATCTGCGGGCCTGGCACGAGTTCGTCGAGCACCGCGATCGCGTCATCGGCCCAGGCGCCGATGGTGCCGTCGGTGAACTCGCCCGAGGACAGGCCGTGGCCGGTATAATCGAACCGCAGGTAAGCCTGGCCGCGCCCGCGGCAGAAACTTTCCAGCATTTGCGCCTTGGTGCCGGACATGTCGGACAGCAGGCCGCAAAGGAAAACGACGCCCGGGGGTTTTCCGGGCGAGATACGGTAGGCCATTGCGCCGCCGCCTTGGCGTGTTAAGATTTTGTGGTTTTGCTGCAAAGACATATCTCGTTCGGCAACAACCCGGTCGCGATGGCCAAGGGGACGGGGAAAGCTAGCATCGAAAAGGGGGCGGCGGGAACCCGCCCGCCGGCGGTCCTGCAAGTCTTGCCGCATCTGGTGACCGGAGGCGTCGAGCGGGGCACGGTCGATATCGCCGCCGCGCTCATCAAGGCCGGGTGGCGGTCGCTGGTGGCCTCCAACGGCGGGCCGATGGTGCGCGAGCTCGAGCGGGCCGGCGCGCGGCACTTCACCCTGCCGCTTCATTCCAAGAACCCGTTTATCATGCACGCCAATAGCGGCCGGCTTTTCGCCCTCATCGGCGATCACGGAGTCGATATCGTGCACGCCCGCTCGCGCGCGCCGGCCTGGAGCGCCAAAGCCGCGGCCCGGCGCGCGGGCGCCCATTTCCTCACCACGTTCCATGGCGCCTATTCGACCGGCTCGGCCCCCAAGCGCCTTTATAACGCGGTGATGACCCGGGGCGAGCGGACGATCGCCATTTCCGACTTCATCGCCCGCCACATCCAGGATTCATACCGCGTGAACCCGGAGAAAATCCGGGTCGTTCACCGGGGCGTCGACATCGACCAGTTCGATCCCGGCCGGGTCGCCGACGAGCGCATGATCGAGCTGGCGAAAAGATGGCGGCTTCCCGACGACCGCCGGATCATCATGCTGCCCGGGCGGCCGACCCGCTGGAAGGGGCAGGGCGTGCTGATCGAGGCGCTGGCGAAGCTCGACCGGCCCGACGTCCTTTGCCTGCTCGTCGGCGCCGATCAGGGGAGCGCGGCGTATAGGCGCGGGCTCGAAACCCTGATCGCCGGGCACGGCCTTGACGAAGTCGTGCGGCTGACCGAGTACTGCCGGGACATGCCCGCGGCCTACATGCTCTCGGACGTGGTGGTTTCGGCCTCCACACGGCCGGAAGGCTTCGGCCGGGTGGTGGCCGAGGCCCAGGCCATGGGCCGGCCGGTGGTGGCGACGAATCACGGCGGGGTGCGCGAGACGGTGATTGCGAATGAGACCGCGTGGCTGGTGCCGCCCGGGGATGCGGAGGCCATGGCCGGAGCGCTCGTCAAGGCGCTGGCGCTGGAGGGACGGGCCCGCGAGGAGCTGGCGCAAAAGGCGATGGCCCATATCCGCGAGCGCTTCACCAATGAACGGATGTGCGCCAAGACCCTTGCCGTTTACGCTGAAATCCTGTCCGCCGGCGCGCCCGAATCGGGCCCGGTTTCGGAGCCAGGCGCCGGGCGTGATGCGCGGGCGGAGGCCATGGCCGCGGAATCGGGCGAAGGATGAGGCGCATCCTCGTCATCAAGCTCGGGGCGCTCGGCGATTTCGTCCTCGCCATGGGCCCGTTCGCGGCCATCCGCCGGCGCCACGCCGAAGCCCGCATCACCCTGCTGACCACCGCGCCGCTCAGGGAGCTGGCCGAGGCCAGCGGCTATTTCGACGAAATCTGGGTCGATGAACGCCCCCGGCCCTGGCAGCCCGCGGGCTGGCTCAAGCTCGCCCGGCGCCTGAACGCCGGAGGTTTCGAGCGGGTTTATGACCTCCAGACGTCGGACCGCTCGGCCGCCTATTTTCACATGATGGGCCCCCTCTTTGGCGGCAAGCGGCCCGAATGGTCGGGAATCGCCCGCGGCTGCTCCCATCCCCATGCCAATCCCGACCGCAAGGTCATGCACACGATCGAGCGCCAGGCCGAGCAGCTGGCGATGGCCGGCATAAAGGACGTTCCGCCCGCGGATTTGAGCTGGGCCAGGGCGGACGTTTCCCGC
The DNA here is from genome assembly GCA_965531025.1 of uncultured bacterium. Taxonomy (GTDB): domain Bacteria; phylum Pseudomonadota; class Alphaproteobacteria; order SMXQ01; family SMXQ01; genus CBESNX01. Next base: position 9,345 of record CBESNX010000029.1, on the reverse strand, counting down.
TTCAACCTGGGCGGGGACGCCGGGCGCTACGCCCTCCTGGCGCCGGGGGGCTCGCCCCACCGGCCCGAGAAGCGTTGGCCGCAGGATCGTTTCTCCGCTTTGGCGGCAAGGCTCGTGTGCGGGGGGGTGACGCCGGTGCTGCTGGGGGCCGCGGCCGAGTCCGAGGTGAATGCGCACATTCGCGGGCGCTGTCCCGATGCGCGCGATCTTTGCGGCGAGACCTCGTTCATCGACATCATCGCGCTGGCGCGCGGGGCCGCGGGCGCCATCGGCAACGATACCGGGCCGATGCACCTGATCGCCGCCGCGGGCTGTCCGACGGTGGTGCTGTTCTCCGCCGCTTCCGATCCGGCGCGGTGCGCGCCGAGGGCGCCGCAAGGCGCGGACTCGGTCACGGTGATGCGCCGGGATTCCCTTGAAAATCTTACGGTTGACGAGGTGGCGTCGGCGTTGAATCTGCGGTGATGCGGTTACCCCAAGTCCCGTGAAGCGGCCTTGACACAGCGCTTGAGAATAATCAGTTTCGTGGACCCGCGCCGGCAGGCTGCCGGGTGCTGTGTTATGCATTGGATTGGTTTTGATGGTCGCCCTAACCCTTCCCGACGGGAATAAGCGCGCGTTCGACGGTCCGGTATCGGGCGCGGACGCCGCCGCCGCCATCGGCCGCGGCTTGGCCAAGGCGGCGCTCGCCATTCGCGTGAACGGCGCGCTCTGGGACCTTTCCCGCGTGATCGAAGAGGATGCCGAGGTCGAGATCGTCACCCGCGACCATGACGATGCGCTCGAGCTCTTGCGTCATGACGCGGCTCACGTCATGGCCGAGGCGGTCAAGGAACTCTATCCCGAGACCCAGGTGACCATCGGTCCGGCGATCGAGGACGGCTTTTACTACGACTTCGCCCGCGCCGAGCCGTTCACGCCCGAGGATCTGGAGAAGATCGAGGCGCGCATGCGCGAGATCGTTGCGCGTGACGAGGCGGTCACCCGCGAGGTCTGGGACCGCGACCGCGCCATCGAGTTTTACAAGGGCCAGGGCGAGCATTACAAGGCCGAGATCATCGAAGACCTGCCGGAGGAGGAGGAAGTCACCCTTTACCGCCAGGGCGGGTTCGTCGATCTCTGCCGGGGGCCGCATCTGCCCTCGACCGGCAAGCTCGGCAAGGCGTTCAAGCTGATGAAGCTGGCCGGCGCCTACTGGCGCGGCGATTCGCGCAACGAGATGCTGCAGCGCATCTACGGCACCGCCTGGGCCACTGAGGAGCAGCTCAAGGCCTACCTCTTCCGGCTCGAGGAGGCCGAGCGCCGCGACCACCGCCGCCTGGGACGCGAGATGGACCTGTTCCACATGCAGGAGGAGGCGCCGGGCAGCGCCTTCTGGCATCCCAAGGGCTGGACGCTCTACCGCATCCTCGAGGATTACATCCGCGCCAGGCTTAAGGCCGCGGGGTATGTGGAGGTGCGCACGCCCTTGCTCATCGACCGGTCGCTCTGGGAGGCCTCGGGCCATTGGGAAAAGTTCCGCGAGCTCATGTTCACCGTCGAGTCCGAAGAGCGGGTGCTGGCGCTCAAGCCCATGAACTGCCCCGGCCACGTCCAGATCTACCGCCAGGGGATCAAGAGCTACCGGGACCTGCCGCTGCGCATGGCCGAGTTCGGCTCGTGCCTGCGCAACGAGCCCTCGGGCGCCCTTCACGGGCTTATGCGGGCGCGCGGGTTCACCCAGGATGACGCCCACATCTTCTGCACCGAGGACCAGATCACCGGGGAAACCAGGGCGTTCTGCGACCTTCTCCTGAGCGTTTACAAGGACTTCGGCTTCACCGAGGTGACGGTGAAGTTCGCCGACCGCCCGGCAGTGCGCGCCGGCTCGGACGAGGTCTGGGACAGGGCCGAAGCGGCGCTCAGGCAGGCGGTCGACGCCCTCGGGATGGAGTGCGTTCTCAACCCCGGCGAAGGCGCCTTCTATGGGCCGAAGCTCGAGTTCGACCTGCGCGACGCCATCGGCAGGGATTGGCAATGCGGGACCTTGCAGGTGGATTTCGTGTTGCCGGAGCGCCTCGACGCCGCCTACATCGGCGCAGACGGCGCGCGCCGCCGCCCGGTCATGCTCCATCGCGCCATCCTGGGCTCGATGGAGCGGTTCATCGCCATTCTGACCGAACAATACGCCGGCCGGTTTCCCCTGTGGCTCGCGCCTTTGCAGGTGGTGGTGGGCACCATCACCAGCGCGGGAGATGCTTTCGCCGCGGAGGTTCTCGAGGCCCTGGAGGCGGCGGGGTTGCGCGCGGAACTCGATACCAGAAACGAGAAGATCAGCTACAAGGTGCGCCAGCACTCCCTTGCCAAGGTGCCGGTGATACTCGCCATCGGCAAACGGGAGGCCGAAGGGCGCACCGTGACGGTGCGCCGCCTCGGGCGCAAGGACCAAGAAATCCTTGCGCTTGAGGAGGCAGTCGCTAGACTTGAATCGGAAGCCGCGATACCGGCGGGTTGAGTGAGGTTTTCTTAAGGATTAGTCTCTTAGGGTTTCCCGCCGTTTGCGGACGGTCGGCGAATCCCGCGGCAGGGTTAGGGGTAGGTTGAATTAAGGAGCTGTTTACATAGTAAGACCATTCATGCAAGTGCGGCCGCAACGCCAAGGACCGCGCGTCAACGTGGAAATCGGGGCTCCGACCATTCGCCTGGTGGATGAGACGGGCGAGATGGTCGGCGTTGTCCCCTTAGAGCAGGGATTGGAAATGGCCGACGCAGCCGGGCTCGACCTTGTAGAGGTGGCCCCGACGGCCGATCCGCCCGTTTGCAAGATCCTCGACTACGGCAAATTCAAATATCAGGAGCAGAAGAAGCGGGCCGAGGCCCGCAAGAAACAGAAGACCTTCGACGTCAAGGAAATCAAGATGCGGCCCGGCATCGATCACAACGATTACGACGTGAAGCTGCGCAGCATCGTGAAGTTCCTCGGCGAAGGGGACAAGGTGAAGGTCACCATCCGTTTCCGCGGCCGCGAGATGGTGCATCAGGATCTCGGGCTCGACGTCTTGAAGCGGGTGCGCGAGGAACTCGAGGAGCTGGCGAAGATCGAGGAATTTCCGAAAATGGAGGGCCGCCAGATCACCATGGTCATGGCGCCCAAGTAGGGGGCGGGCCCGTGGTCCTGGCGGCGCCCTCGCGCGGCCCGATTTCCGCGGAGTGGCGGGCCCGCGGTGGGCAAAGCGCGCCCCGGTCCGGAACGCAGGCGGGCGCTTGCATTTGCGGTACGCTCTCGTTATAACCCACGGCTCGACCAAGCGGCCCGGCCGAGCCGGCTTCAAGCGCAAGCCCGGCCGTTTTTTCATATGCGACGGAACCGGCGAAGGTGAGCGAGATGCCGAAGCTCAAGACCAAGAGCGGCGCCAAGAAGCGGTTCGGGCTGACCGGCGGGGGCAAGCTTCGCAGGAACCATGCATGCAAGCGCCACAACCTGCGAAAGCGGCCCCAGAAGATGAAGCGCGCCGCGCGCGGCAGCACTCTCATGTCGCCGGCCGACGCTGCCATCGTCAAGCGGTTTCTGCCTTACGGCTGAGGAGGCGGAGCCATGGCGCGTGTCAGACGGGGCGTGGCCTCTCATGCCCGCCACAAAAAGATCCTCGACCTGGCGGCCGGGTACCGCGGACGGGCGAAGAACACCTTCCGCGCCGCCATGGGCCGGGTCGAGAAGGGGCTGCAGTACGCCTATCGGGATCGCCGCACCCGCAAGCGCAACTTCCGGGCGCTCTGGATCCAGCGCATCAACGCCGGCGCGCGGGAGCACGGGCTGACCTATTCGCAGTTCATGAACGGCATCAAGAAGGCCGGGATCGAGATCGACCGCAAGGTCTTGTCCGACATCGCCGTCAGGGATCCGGACGCCTTCGAGGCGCTGGTGCAAGCGGCCCGCGCCGCTCTCGCCAAGGCCGCCTGAGACCGCAACACCCATCTTGCGCCATCTCGGGACGCGCGGAGAGGGGACCCGTCCCATCGACGGCGTTATCTCGGCATGGATGATCGGGTTTGGCTGACATGACGGACGAGCTTGATCGCGTTCGCAAGGTGGTGATTGCAGCCACCGCGTCGTCGTCGACGCTCGATGCCCTGGAAACGGTGCGCATCGACGCTCTCGGCAGGAAGGGCAAGATCACCGGCCTCATGAAAGGCCTCGACGCGCTGGCGCCGGACGAGCGGCGTCGGCGCAACCGCCTCAAGGCCGAGGTTGCGGCGGCGCTCGAGGCGCGCAAGGCGGAGCTCGAAGAAGCGGCGCTCGAGGCCCGCCTCGTCGCCGAGCGCGTGGACGTCACCCTGCCGGTGAGGCCCGAGGCGCAAGGGCGCGTCCATCCCATCAGCCAGACCCTGGATGAGCTGACGGCCATTTTCGGCGAGATGGGGTTTCGGGTCGCCGAGGGCCCGGACATCGAGGACGATTTCCACAACTTCACGGCGCTCAACATCCCGCCGGAGCATCCCGCGCGGCAGGAGCACGACACCTTCTACCTGCCCGAAGGCGAGGATGGCAGCCGCAAGCTTCTGCGCACCCACACCTCGCCGGTGCAGATCCGCACCATGACGGCGATGCCGCCGCCGCACCGCATCATCGCCCTGGGGCGGACCTACCGGTGCGATTCCGACGTCACCCATACGCCCATGTTCCACCAGATCGAGGGGCTGGTCATCGACCGGCGCAGCCACATGGGCCACCTCAAGGGCTGTCTGATCGAGTTCTGTCGCGCCTATTTCGAGGTCGGCGACGTGCCCGTGCGCTTCCGGCCCAGCTTCTTCCCCTTCACCGAGCCCTCGGCCGAGGTCGATATCGGCTGTTCGCGAAAGGGCGGCGAGCTCAGGATCGGCGCCGGCGAGGAGTGGCTCGAAATCCTCGGTTGCGGGATGGTGCACCCGAACGTGCTCGCCAACTGCGGCATCGACCCGGGCGAATATCAGGGCTTCGCCTTCGGCCTGGGGGTCGAGCGGGTCGCCATGCTGAAATACGGGATCGCGGATACGCGCACCTTTTTCGAGTCCGATCTGCGCTGGCTCAGGCATTACGGCTTCGCGCCCCTCGACGTGCCGACCATGACGGGGGGCCTTGCGCGATGAAGTTCACGCTGGGTTGGCTGAGGGAGCATCTCGAAACGGACGCCGGCCTCGCCGACATCGCCGGGACCCTGACCATGCTGGGGCTCGAGGTCGAGGAGCTCGTCGACCGCGCCGGATCGCTTGCGCCCTTCACCGTCGGCCATGTGCTGGACGTCAACAAACATCCCAATGCCGACCGGCTCACGGTCTGTATCGTCGACACCGGCAAGGAAAGGGTGCAGGTGGTGTGCGGCGCGCCCAACGCGCGGGCCGGCATGAAAGGGGTCTTCGCCCCCGCCGGCGCCCATATTCCCGGCACCGGGCTCACTCTCAAGAAAAGCGTCATCCGCGGCGAGGTGAGCGCCGGCATGCTGTGCTCGGCCCTCGAGCTGGGGCTCGGCGAGGACCGCGAAGGGATCATCGAGCTGCCCGACGACGCGCTTATCGGCGGCCCGGTGGCGTCGGTTCTGGGGCTCGACGATCCGGTGCTTGACCTCAACGTCACCCCCAACCGGGGGGATTGTCTCGGGGTTTACGGCATCGCCCGGGATCTGGCGGCCGCCGGCCTTGGGACGCTCAAGCCGCTTGAAGTAAAGCCGGTCAAGGGCGGCTTCGAAAGCCCCATAGGCGTGAGGCTCGATTTCGATCAAAAATCGGCCGCCGCGTGCAGCCTCTTCGTCGGGCGCCATATCCGGGGTGTGCGGAACGGCCCGAGCCCGCCCTGGCTCGCCCGGCGGCTTCTTGCCGTGGGCATGAGGCCCCTCTCGGCGCTGGTCGATATCACCAATTTCCTGACCCTCGACCGCGGCCGGCCGCTGCACGTGTTCGACGCCGACACCCTGGCCGGCGATCTCCATGTCAGGCTTTCCCGCGCGGGCGAATCCCTGCGGGCGCTGAATGAGCAAACCTACGAGCTTGATTCGGAAATGACGGTGATCGCCGACGACGACGGGGTGTTGAGCCTGGGCGGCGTCATCGGCGGCGAATCCTCGGGCTGCACCGCGGCCACCGTCAACGTGTTCCTGGAAGCCGCCCTGTTCGATCCCGTGCGCACCGCGGCGACGGGGCGCAAGCTCAGCATCGAGTCCGAGGCCCGCTATCGCTTCGAGCGCGGCGTGGACGCGGCCGGCACCGTGCCGGGCGCCGAAGCCGCGACGCGCATGATCCTCGAGCTTTGCGGCGGCGAGACGAGCGAGCCGGTGATCGCCGGCGCCGCGCCCGAGCTTGCGCGCACCCTACGGTTCGACCCGGCGCGGGTGCTGAGCCTGGGCGGCGTCGATCTGCCGGTCGACGAGACCACGCGCGTGCTGGGCGCCCTCGGTTTCGAGACCAGAAAGGAGAACGGCGCGATCGAGGTTGCGGTGCCGTCTTGGCGAAACGACGTCGAAATCGAGGCCGACCTCGTCGAGGAGGTCCTGCGCGTTCACGGTTACGATCATATCCCCGCGGTTCCGTTCGCAAGGGAGACCGCGCTCCCGAGGCCCGTGCAGACCCCCGACCAGCGCCGCCGCGGTGACGCGAGACGGGCGCTGGCCGCCCGCGGCATGGCCGAGGCCGTGACCTTCTCGTTCATGGCCGAGCAGCACGTGCGGCTTTTCGGCGGCGTCAACCCGGGGCTCAAGCTCGCCAATCCCATCAGCGCCGAGCTCGGCGTCATGCGGCCCTCGGCGCTCGCCAATCTCATCGCCGCGTGCGGGCGCAACGCGGATCGCGGGCTAGGCGAGATCGCCCTGTTCGAGGTGGGGCCGGTCTACGCCGACGACACGCCGGAGGGTCAGAGGCTTGCCGCCGCCGGGGTGCGCGCCGGTTCGACCGGCCCGCGCCACTGGTTCGAGCGCCGGCGCGACGCCGACCTGTTCGACGCCAAGGCGGACGCGCTGGCCGCACTGGCCGCCGCCGGCGCGCCCGCATCGAACCTTCAGGTCACGGCCGATGCGCCCGAATGGTATCACCCGGGCCGCTCCGGGACCTTGCGCCTCGGCCCGAAATTGGCGCTCGCCCATTTCGGCGAGGTGCATCCCAGGGTCTTGCGGGTGCTCGACGTCAAGGGGCCGGTCGTCGCCTTCGAGGCGAGTTTAAGCGCGATCCCCGAGCCCAAGGCCCGTGCCGGCAAGGCGAGGCCGCCGCTCGAGACGTCCCCCTACCAGGCGATCGAGCGGGATTTCGCCTTCGTGGTGGACCAGGGCGTGAGCGCCGAAGCCGTGGCGGGCGCGGCCGCATCCGCGGATCGCAAGCTGATCGCCGAGGTCTCGGTGTTCGACCTTTACACCGGCGAGGGCGTCGGCGAGGCCAAGAAGTCGCTCGCCATCTCCGTGCGCCTGCAGCCCAGGGAACGCACGCTCACCGAGGCCGAGATCGAGGCGGTGTCCGAGAAGGTCATCGCGTCCGTCGCCAAGGCCACGGGCGGGGTCTTGCGGGCCTAAGCCCCACCGTCCGCGCGATTGCGCGGGGTGGCGTGAGGACCTATGTTCCTGGCGAACCTTGTACCGGCGCGGTACCTTCCCGGCCCATGACCGAGCTTTCCCGCATCCGCAACTTCGCCATCATCGCCCATATCGACCATGGCAAATCGACCCTGGCCGACCGCCTGATCGAGCTGTGCGGGGGGCTCACTGGGCGCGAGTTCAGGGATCAGGTGCTCGATTCCATGGACATCGAGCGCGAGCGCGGCATCACGATCAAGGCCCAGACCGTGCGGCTCGATTACCGGGCGAGGGACGGCGAGAGCTATCAGCTCAACCTCATGGACACCCCGGGCCATGTGGATTTCTCATACGAGGTCAGCCGCTCGCTCGCGGCCTGCGAGGGCTCGCTCCTGGTGATCGACGCCGCCCAAGGGGTCGAGGCGCAGACCCTGGCCAACGCCTATCAGGCGATCGACAACGGCCATGAAATCGTCCCCGTCTTGAACAAGATCGACCTGCCGGCGGCCGAGCCCGCGCGGGTCAAGCAGCAGATCGGGGACGTGATCGGCCTCGAGGCTGCGGGCGCGCTCGAGGTCTCCGCCAAAACCGGCGAGGGCGTCGCCGAAGTGCTCGAGGCGCTGGTCAATCGCCTGCCCGCGCCCAAGGGAGACGGGAGTGCGCCCTTGAAGGCGCTGTTGGTGGATTCGTGGTACGACCCTTATCTCGGGGTCGTGGTTTTACTCCGCGTCCACGACGGGGCGCTGCGCAAGGGCATGAAGATCCGCATGATGGCGACCGGCGGCGCGCGCCAGGTCGAGCGGGTCGGCATTTTCACCCCCAAGCCGGCGGAGATCGCCGCGCTCGGCCCCGGCGAGATCGGCTTCATCACCGCGGGCATCAAGAACGTCGCGGAGTGCCGGGTGGGCGACACCATCACCGAGGACGGGCGCCCGACGCCCCAGCCCCTGCCCGGCTTCAAGCCGTCGGTCCCGGTCGTCTTCTGCGGCCTGTTCCCGGCCGAATCGGTCGATTACGAGCGCCTGCGCGAGAGCCTGGCGAAGCTCAGGCTCAACGACGCGAGCTTCGAGCACAGCCCGGAGACCTCGGCCGCCCTCGGGTTCGGCTTTCGCTGCGGCTTCTTGGGGCTTTTGCACCTCGAGATCGTCCAGGAGCGCCTTACGCGCGAGTTCAACCTCGATCTCGTCGCCACCGCCCCCAGCGTCATTTACCGGGTGCATCTGAGGAGCGGCGAGACGCTGGAGCTTCACAATCCCGCGGACATGCCGGACCCCGTGAAGATCGCGCGCATCGAGGAGCCCTGGATCAGGGCGACGATCCTGGTGCCCGACGATTACCTGGGCGCGGTCCTCGCCTTGTGCGAGGAACGCCGGGGGGTGCAGGCGGATCTGACCTACGCGGGTGCGCGGGCCATGGTGGTCTATCGGCTGCCGCTCAACGAGGTGGTCTATGATTTCCACGACCGGTTGAAATCGCTGAGTTCCGGCTATGCGAGCTTCGATTATCAGATGGACGGGTATCGGCCGTCCGATCTCGTCAAGATGACGATCCTGGTCAACGGCGAGCCGGTGGATGCGCTCGCCACCATCGTGTATGAGGCCCACGCGCAGGCCCGCGGCCGGGCGCTGTGCCGGCGGCTCAAGGAGCTGATCCCGCGCCAGCTCTTCAAGGTCGCGATCCAGGCCGCCATCGGCGGGCGCATCGTCGCGCGCGAGACCGTCGGCGCGCTGAGGAAGGACGTGACCGCCAAGTGCTACGGCGGCGACGTGAGCCGCAAGCGCAAGCTTCTGGAGAAGCAGAAGGCGGGCAAGAAACGCATGCGCCAGGTGGGCAATGT
>CBESNX010000028.1:0-12070 GCA_965531025.1 uncultured bacterium | reverse complement strand
CCAAACGCTGATTTTTCCGTCCCCGTCCCGGCCCGTCGCGGAAAAGCGCGCGGCGCCGTGAACGAGGAACTCCCCCAGGCTCGCCTTGCCGTCACGCCCATTGCGACGTTGTCGGTTGGGCGCATGCGCGCGATACTTGGACTTGCAGACCGGTGGGGTGAGCGAATAAGAATGACCCGTCCGCAGGACTTCGCGCCCGCCCGCAGGGCCGGAGGTCGAAGGAGGAAAGCCGGGCGATGAGCCTGATCGCAAAGCCGCTCGCCGACGCGTTGGGCGCCGAGATCACGGGCGTTGAGCTTGGCGGCGATCTCGATGACGGGACCTTCTCGGAGATCGTCGGCGCCTGGCACGACCGTCTCGTCCTGGTGTTTCGCGTACAAAGGCTTTCGACCGAGCGGCAGATCGCTTTCGCCTCGCGCTTCGGCGCGCTGCAAAAGGTCAGGACCACCCCGGGTGTCAGCCACGACAACCCCCATGTCATGATGGTTTCAAACGTGGAGGCGGACGGAAAGAAGGGGGTGCTGCCCGAAGGGGAAATGCAGTTCCACTCGGACCAGTGCTATTACGAGCGCCCGTGCAAGCTGACCATGCTTTTCGCCCTCGAGGTCCCGCCGCTTGGCGGCAATACCCTGTTCGCCAACGCATATCTCGCTTACGAAACCCTTCCCGCCAAGATCAGGGAGCGGATCGCCGGGCTCGAGGCCCTCAACGTCTATGATTACGACGCCAACGCCACAATCAAGTCCAAGGACAGCAACCCCGACGCGCCGCGCTTCGTCCATCCCCTCGTCATCAGCCATCCCGCAACCGGCCGCAAGGTGCTCTACGTCAACCGGCTCATGACCGATCACATCGTCGGCATCGATCCGGAAGAAAGCAGGAAACTCCTGGAAACGCTGTTTGCCCAGGAAGAGCGGCGGGAGTTCATTTACGAGCACGTCTGGCGGGTCGGCGATCTGGTGATGTGGGACAACCGCTGCGCCTTGCATGCGCGCACCGATTTCGATCCCGCCCAGCGGCGGATGCTGCGAAGGGTCACGGTCAAAGGGGAGCGGCCGTCCCAGGGTCCCGCAACGCCCGACTGAACCCTGTCTCCTCCCAGGTTTGTGAAACCGGCCGGGAGACGGCGCCGAGCGCAAGGCGGCCGTCATCTTGGGACTCGGCTTGCACGCCGGCAAAGGAGGCCATTGCCTTGCGGCCCCCGGTCACCGGCCCGGTCACAGCGGCTTACTCCCTTGGCGGGGCCTTGGCCGGCGGCTGGAAACGGCGTTGACGTTACACGATTATTTGATTGGTAATTTCGCTTCTTCTCGTTAGAAAGACGCGACGCAATCGCACCAATGACAGGGAGTACGATGAGCGTATCGGACTTTGCGCCGGCCGAGCTTCGCGAAAACGGCAAGTTCCGCGACCCGGACGTCACCGCCAAGGGCGAGCGGCGGGCCTCGGTCGCCTTCGTGGCGCTCACGACCCTGTGGATCAACACGGGCACGCTCTGCAACCTGACCTGCCGCAACTGTTACATCGAATCGAGCCCGCTCAACGACCGGCTGGTCTATTTCAGCCTCGCCGACCTCAAACTCTATCTCGACGAGATCGCGCGCGAAGACCTGCCCACCGAGGAGATCGGCTTCACCGGCGGCGAGCCGTTCATGAACCCCGAAATCATCCCCATGCTCGAGCAATGCCTGGGCCGGGGCTTCAGGGTCATGGTGCTCACCAACGCCATGCGGCCGATGGCGCGGCTCAATGAGCCGCTGCTTGCCCTCAAGGAGCAATTCGGGGCGCGGCTCGTCGTCCGCGTCTCGGTCGACCATTACACCCGTGAGCTGCACGAGACCGAGCGCGGCGCCGGCTCCTGGGAGCCGACGGTCGCGGGGCTTCAGTGGTTGTCGGACAACGGCTTCACCGTGCACGTGGCGGGCCGCACCTGTTGGGACGAGCCGGAGGACTCCCTGCGCGAGGGTTACGCGCCCCTTTTCGCCGAGCGCGGGATTGACGTCGATGCCTTCGATCCCGTGACCCTGGTGCTGTTTCCCGAAATGGACGCGAGCGTCGACGTTCCGGAAATCACCGAAAAGTGCTGGCGCATACTCGGCGTCTCGCCCGCTTCGATCATGTGCGCGACCTCGCGCATGGTGGTCAGGCGCAAAGGGGAGGCGCGTCCCGCCGTCGTCTCTTGCACGTTGCTGCCCTATGATTCCCAGTTCGAGATGGGCCACAGCCTCGTTGAAGCCGCGGGCACGGTGAAGCTCAATCACCCCCATTGCGCCAAGTTCTGCGTGCTGGGCGGCGGCTCCTGCAGCAAGCCATGACGCGTTCCTTGAGTTGACCGAGGACCGAGCCGGACTCGCCGGGAGGGGGGAAGGATGGCGGGCCGCTCGTCACCTCCTCGCCGTTCACCCATTCCTGGTCTAGACTGAAAAGCGGCGCCCACCGGCAGGCAGGATGAGATGACATGGGTTGGGCGAAAGTGAACGCCGTGTATCAGCTGATTATCACCGGTCTCGTCATATACGGAGCGCTGGTCGGCGGCTTGTTCCTGGTGCAGCGCCAGTTGATGTATTTCCCCGACTCCAGGACGCCCGAGCCGGCGCGCGCCGGAGTCCCGGAGATGCGCGAGGTCACCCTAACGACCGAGGACGGGCTCAGGCTTATGGCCTGGTACCGCCCGGCGCAAACGCCCGACGGGCCGGTGATCGTCTTTTTCCACGGAAATGCGGGCAATATCGGCAATCGTGGCGCAAAAATCCGTCCCTTCATCGTTGCCGGTTTCGGGGTGATGCTCTTGAGCTACCGCGGCTACGGAGGCAATCCCGGCAGCCCGACCGAAGAGGGGCTGAACCGGGACGGCCGGGCGGCGCTCGAGTTCCTGTCGAACAACGGCGTCCCTTCCCGGAGAGCCGTGCTCTACGGCGAATCCCTCGGCTCGGGCGTGGCCGTCGAGATGGCCACGGAAAGACCCGTCGGCGGCGTCGTCCTCGAGGCCCCGTTCACGTCGGTGGCGGACGTGGCGGCTTCCCAATTCTTCTTCGTTCCGGCGCGATACCTGGTGCGGGACCGCTTCGACTCGTTGAGCAAGATCGACGCCATCGGCGCGCCGCTCCTCATCCTCCATGGCGAGCGCGACCGGACCATACCCGTCCGCTACGGCCGAAGGCTTTTCGCGGCGGCGCGGCAACCCAAGAAGTCGCTCTTTTATCCCCGGGGCGGCCACAACGACCTTTACGACTTCGGCGCGGGCGCCGACGTGGTCGCTTTCGTCCGCGGGCTCTTTCCCGGCTGATTGGGCAGGGAAAACCGGCCTGCCAAGCCGTCGGGCGCCGTCGGGCGCCGGTGTCGGGGCCCCGGCCCGTTGCCCCGTAAAAAGCTGATCCTGTGAATTAACTTTTCTTTTTAAGTTTCTGTAATTCCTTAAAAAACTTCTCGCAGGGGTCGGTGAGTTCGTGGCGCGCCGTGAACCACACGAAATCAAAGGGCAAGGTATCCGCGCCGTAGGACTCGGCGTAAAGGGGGGCGGCGGCTTTTTCGCTCACCACCTCGATCAGGGCCAGCGCCGCGACCCTTTTGCCGGGCGCCATCCGGACCATGTGCATGGGCACGCCCCGGTCCCTGCGGGCATGGCCCGCGCCGGTAATCAGCACCGCACCGTCGAGCCCCGCGGCGGACGCGTCCGCGATCGTCCGCGCCATATGGGCGTCGCGCGCCCTTTGAATCTCGACGAACGGGCCGACCTTGTCTCGCGGCAGAAATCCGCAATGCGTGTCGAAGATTTCCCTGGCCATGGCGGCCTCGATGTCGGGCTCGAGGGCGCGCTCGAGACCGAGGCGCGCAACGAAGGCGGGCGCAAGGGCCTCAAGGCCGCCTTTCCCGATTTTCTCGACCAACCGGCGCGACAGGTTCGCCGCGACCACGGGAAGCCCGGAATCGAGGGCGGCCTGGGCCATGGGTTCGTAGAGGCTCCAGTCGGGCCAGCCGGATTTCGACCAGTTTACGGCCCGGCCGATGCCCGCGGCGACCTTTGGATTGCTCGCCAAATGGGCGGCAATGAGCGGCGCCTGGTCGGCCGCGAACATCTCGAAGGCCACGGCCAGCCTGCGCCCGCGGCCAACCAGCGCGCGCACGATCCAGGCTTGCAGGCGGTGGTGATCGGCATTGTCGTGCTTTTCCCCCAGCAACACGAAATCGGCATTTGCAAGCGCCGCGATCAGGGCGGACGGCGCGATGAACCGGCCGCTTGAAGGCCGCCAGATGCGCCCCGCCAGCGGATGGTCGCGCTCGAATTTCGAGGTCCAGGGCGGCGCCGGCGGGCGGGCGCCGGGCTCAAGGCCGGGACGGCCCGACCCATCCGCCCCTGCGGGATCGAGGGTCATGGCGTAAATGGCGAGGCCAAGAACGAGAATCCCGGCAAGCCCAACACCGCCACGATTGGCCAAACACCCAGCCGCCGAGCGCATGGCGATGAAACCCATGCTGCGGAACCTGCTCGAGAATTCGCCCCGCTTCGACGATGCCGCGCCGCTCGAACTCCGGCGTCGAGCACGTGCCCGTCGCGGTAATGAACGGTGGCTCGAACGGGACCCGGGCGAAGGGCCGGCGTGGGTCTTGCCTTTGCCCAAGAATCGCATCCCTTTGCAGTATTTCGCGTCATTGGCGGCGAGGAACCGGCCCGGCACGTATGCCGTGGGCCGAGCGAAACGTGTGGTAACGCGTTCCAGACACACTTAGAGTAACGCGTTCGAGACACACTTAGAGACGAATGGCGAGGCCGATGTCAACAAGGGCCAAGGTTCTCGCAGCCGCGCTCGTCGCCGCCGTCGTCATTCTCGGTCTCATCATCTACGTGAAATCGGCGAACGGAAAAAAGGACCTCGGCGTTCTCGCCGTTCCCGTCATCGCCACGGCAACGACGCTTAAGCCGACTGAGGCGGCCGGCTGACACGGGCGCAAGCCTCGAGGTGGGGCCGTCTTTCCGGCGCTTTACGGTGACGGCAAAGGTTGACTCTCGCCTTGCCGTCGCCCCTATAATCCCCCGAGCAGTGGGATGAAGCCCCGCACGGGAAAACTTATCGCCTGGGAGCGGGGCAGTCGGCTATAATGGCCACCACCGCTAATTCAGGGAGATGGAACAATGAACATGTGGCAAGGAAGCGTTCCCAAACTCGCCATCGGGATGGCGGCGGTCGGGCTTGTCCTGGCCGGGCCGGCGAGCGCCAAGGTCGAGGGGGATACCATCATCCTCGGTTCCGCGATCTCGTTCACGGGCAAATACTCGACCAACGGCATCCATGCCTCGAACGGTTACAACCTTGGCGTCAAGCGCATCAACGAGATGGGCGGCGTCAAGGTCGGCGGCAAGCGTTATAAGATCAAGATCAAGTACTACGACGACGAATCAACGCCGTTGCGTACCGCCCAGTTGCTGGAACGACTGATCAAGCAGGACGGCATCAAATACGTGCTTGGCCCGTACAGTTCCGCAACCACGAAGGCCGCGGCGCCGATAACCGAAAAGTACAAGATCCCGATGGTCGAGGCGGAGGGCGCGTCGCGTTCTCTGTTCACCCAGGGCTACAAGTACCTGTTCGCCGTGCTCTCGACGTCGGAGCAGTACCTCAGCTCCGCGATGGATCTCGCCGCCGAGCTCGCCAAGAAGCAGGGCAAGAAGCCGTCCGATCTCAGGGTGGCGTTCGTGTTCGAGAACGACCCGTTCTCGCGCGACGTGCGTGCGGGCGTCGCTGACGATGCCTCGAGGTGGGGCATGAAGGTCGTCATCGACGACAAGATGCCCCGCGATCTCAATGATATTTCGGCGACGCTGACCAAGGTCAAGGCGCTGAAACCGGACATCCTGGTGATTTCGGGGCACTCGAAGGGCGCGGCGACGGCGGCGCGGCAGATCAAGGAGATGAAGATCAACGTGCCGTTGATCGGCATGACCCATTGCGAGGCCGCGAAGGTCATCACGAAGTTCGGCGCCGCGACGGAGGGTCTTTTGTGCCCGACCCAGTGGGCCGAAACGCTGAGCTATTTTGGTGCGTATTTCGGATCGGCCGCCGATTACGACAAGCTGTTCAAGGCCACTTACGAAGGGTACAGGAACGTGCCCTATCAGGCGGCCCAGGCTTCGGCGGCGGTGCTGGTCTGGAAGGAAGCGTTCGAGCGTGCGAATTCGTTCGACACGGAAAAGCTTCGCGACGCGCTCGCCGCGACCGACATGAAGACCTTCTACGGCAGTATCAAGTTCGCCCCGGAAGGCAACAATATTGCCAAGCCCATGGTGCTTCGCCAGATTCAGAACGGCAAACTGAACGTGGTGGCGCCTTCCAAGTGGGCCTCCCATCCGGTGGTTTTCCCGCGTGAGGTGATTTATTAGCCTTGACGCGCTAGCGGACTGGGTGAGTTCGGGTCCGTCCTCCCCCGCCCTCGGGCGGGGGAGGACGGACCCAATGAGGCTGAAGCGGACATTTAAATATGGCTAACTTGGAGCTGCTGGCCATTGCGCCGGTCCTGAACGTGCAGCTTTTGCTCGACGGCATCCTGGTCGCCGCGGTCTTTGTGCTTGCGGCTTACGGGCTGGCGCTCGTCTGGGGGGTGATGAACGTAAAAAACTTGGCCCAGGGCCAATTCGTCATCATGGGCGGGTATATTGCTTTTACCCTTGCTCGGTTGGACCTCCCTCCGATCTTCGGATTGCCGGCGGCGACGATCCTCGGGTTGCCGGTGGCGGCAATTTTCATGTTCGGATTCGGTTGGGTGATCTACCGCCTGATCATCGTTCGGATCATCAACAAGGATCTGTTTACCTCGCTTCTCGCGACCTTCGGTCTAGCCATTGTCATCGAGCAGTTGTTGAACCAGGTATTCGGCCCGGAAGTTCAGGCGGTCGAGTCGGGGTTCGCGGTCCGCTCGATGTTCGAGGGTCTCGTTACCGTTGCCGACATCAAGCTCGTTGGCTTCGTCCTGGCGGGCATTCTCGCCGGCATTGTCGTCATGTTCATGAGGTACAGCCGCATGGGCCAGGCCATCCGGGCGACGGCCCAGGACGCCCGGGCGGCGAAGGTGATGGGCATCGACACCGACCGGGTGTATGCGTTCACCTTTGCCCTGAACGGGGCGATTTGCGGGGCCGCCGGGGCGCTGATTTCGATGATCTGGGTGATCCAACCCTTCTACGGCATGACATATTCGATCCGCGCCTTCGTCATCGTCACGGCCGCCGGGTTGGGGAACCTTCCAGGTGTCGTCCTGGCCGCCATCGGGCTGGGCACGATCGAACAATTCGGAAGTTTCATATTGGGCGCCGAATTCCAGCAAGCGATCGTTGTTGGAATGCTGGTCGCCGTTTTGGTGTGGCGCGAGATTCGGCTCAGCCGGCATCGCCAGGTGGTGCAATGAAAATCGGCATGGGAGAGCTCAAGCTCTACGCCAGGAACGTCGTCGTCCTCGGAATCATCCTCTTCACCGGGTTGGTCCTCATCGCCGGAATCATCGCGCCTTTCGCGTTTCCGGCTTACACGTTTCAAGCCGCCGTTCTCTGGATCATGATCCTGTTTGCCGTCACATGGGACATCATGGGCGGGCAAATGGGCTATAACTCGCTGGGCAACATCGCTTTCTTCGGCGTGGGCATGTATATCTGCGCCGTCGTACAGATCGGGTTGTATTACGACGTCGCCGAGTACACCGCCCATTCCGGCGCCATCAAGATCGATTTCACGCTGCAGCAGTATTTCACCGGGTTGGCGTGGGGGCTGATCGCGGCGGCCCTGGGATCGGTTTTGTTTGCGGTCATCTTCGGGTGGGTCCTGTTCGGGCTTCGCGGCCCCTATTTTGCGATCGGCACCCTTGGCCTTGCGCTCACGGCTGGCGAACTCACCGGCACCTGGGATTATATCGGCGGCGGCGGCGGCATTACCGTGCCGATTTATCCGGGCGAACCCGACGAGCGGTCGTTCTTATTCTGGAGCCTCTGTTTCCTTTTAGCGATCTCCACCTTCGTGTTCCTCAAATGGCTTTACTCGACGCGATTCGGGCTCGCCATCAACGCCATCCGCGACGACGAGGAGAAGGCCGAGGGAATGGGCATACACACCACCCGGTACAAGACCGTGGCTTGGGCCATATCGGCGTTCTTCCTTGGAATTTCCGGCGGTATTTTCGGTAACATGGTCGGCTTCATCGAGCCCTTGGAAGTGGCCTTCCCGACGGTCACCTTCGGGCTCTTCATGGTGGTGATGGCACTTCTCGGCGGCAAGGGCACGATGTGGGGGCCGGTGCTCGGCGCGACCTTGTTCCACACGATCAAGGAACTGACCTGGACCTACATGCTCGGTTGGCAGTGGGTGGCGCTCGGCGCCCTGATCATCGTCAACGTCGTCTTCTTCCAGCAAGGCATTCTCGGCTGGGTCCGCGAGATATGGCCGGAACGCTTCGGGATCACGGTGGATAAACGCATGGCGGCGGCGGGCGGGGAGGACGCGCAATGGCCGGGCAGGGAGGCCGCGGAATGAACGACAGGTTGATCGAGATCCAGGGCGTCACCAAGGCCTTCGGCGGCGTCATCGCCAACAACGATATCACCCTCGACGTGCCCGAAGGCCGCATCACCGGCCTGATCGGCCCCAATGGATCGGGCAAGACGACGCTGTTCAATTCGATCGTCGGCTCTCATCCGATCGATTCGGGTTCGATCAGGTTCGAGGGCAGGGAGATTTCCGATCTCAGGGTGCAGCAGATCGCCCGTCTCGGCCTACTGCGCACCTTCCAGCAGACGCGCATCTACGCCAAGATGAACTGCGTCGATAACATGCTGATGTCGGTCCCCCACCGCAACGAGAGCATCAGGACCATGTTCTCCAAGTATCCGCCGGAGGTGACCGAACGGGCGGAGGAGCTTCTCGACTTCGTGGGGCTGTATCAGAAGCGGTTTCTCATCTCCGGCGACCTCTCCTTCGGCCAGCAGAAGCTCTTGGAGTTCGCCATGGCGCTGATGAACGAACCGACGGTGCTCTTGCTCGACGAACCGACGGCCGGGATCAACCCGACCCTGATCAACGGCCTCATCGACCGGTTGAAGCGGGCCGCGAGCGAGCTCGGCGTCACCTTGTTCGTCATCGAGCACAACATGCCCGTGATCATGACCCTCGCCGAGCACATCTACTGCCTCGCCAATGGCAAGCTGTTGGCCGGCGGCCCACCGGACAAGATCCAGAACGACCCGCGCGTGATCGACGCCTATTTGGGGGGTCACGCGTTGGAGCTGCACTGATGGCGGCGCAAGGTAACACTCCGGGGCCGCGGGCCCGCCGTCATCTCACCGGCGGCGGCGAGGCCGTCATCTCGGCCGACGAGGTCACCCGCGAGGCCGAGAAGATCGCCGAGCAGGGGCCGAGCAAGGAAGACATCGCCAAGCTCGCCCGCAACGCGCCTTACGTGACGATCGACGGCCTCAACGCGGGCTACGGCAAGATGGAGATCCTGCACGACTTCAACCTGCAGGTCGCGAGACGCCAGTCGCTGTGCCTGATCGGGCCGAACGGCGCCGGCAAGTCGACGGTGCTCCATTCCATCTTCGGCTTCACCAATATCTTCAACGGCAGGATCACGGTCGGTTCCGACGGTGACGCCCGGGACATCACCCGGATGACCTCGAACGACAAGCTGAAGCGCGCGGGCATCGCTTACGTCCTCCAGGACAAATCGATCTTTCCCGGCATGACGGTCGAGGAGAACCTGTGGATGGGCGGCTACCTGATGGACACGCTCGCCCAGGCCAAGGAGGCCGCGGAACGGATCTTCGAGAAGTATACGCGGCTCGCCGAGCGTCGCAACAAACCGGCGCGGGTGCTTTCGGGGGGCGAGCGCCGGCTGCTGGAAATCTCCCGCGCCCTGGTGATGGAGCCGGAGGTGCTGCTGGTCGACGAGCCCTCGATCGGCCTCGAGCCCAGGTTCATCGACATGGTGTTCGAAATCCTCGACGACCTCCGGAGCACCGAAGGCAAGACCATCATCATGGTCGAGCAGAACGCGAAAAAAGGCCTGGAGTTCGCCGACATCGGCTATGTGCTCGTCTCCGGCGTCATCGCCATAGCGGGGACCGGCGACGAGCTGCTGGAAAACCCCGAGGTCGGCCGGCTGTTCCTCGGCGGCTGAGAACTGATCGGCGTTTCCCTATCCGGCCTTTCCCTTTGGCCTTTCGATCGGTCATTTTCCGACAGCGGCTTTCGCCCGGCCCATGCTTTTGCGTGCCCGCCCCCGTCAGGGGGCTTGCAGGGGCAAACGGGCGCGGGCGGGCGCGCCCTTTCCCGGAACGGAGCTTGGCTCACCCCGGCGCTTCGGTCATACTGCGCCTTCCCGGATTCAGGGGCTTGAGAGGGTGAGGCGGGCCGGCTTTACCGAAGGTCCGCTTCGTAATGTCTGATGGAGTAATGAAAGCAGCCATCCTTACTCTCATTGCCCTGGCGGTCCTGGCGCTTCCTTTGCCGACGGTAGCGGAGAATGCCGTCCCCATCCAGGAGGTCGCGGCCGCGTCGGCCGAAAAGGCCCTGGCCGGCGGCGCGCCGCATTTGGACGGCGCATCGCTGGGGCTCATATGGGTGGCCCCGTTCCTCGGCATTGTCCTTTCCATCGCCCTTTTCCCCCTCCTCCTGCCGCATTTCTGGCACCAAAATTTCGGCAAGATCTCAGCGTCTTGGGCGCTCTCCTTCATTCTTCCTTTCACCTTTATCTACGGCTTTGACGTGGCCCTGTTCGAGGTCGCGCACACGATTTTGCTGGAATACCTTCCCTTCATCATCCTGCTGCTGGCCCTGTTTACGGTTGCCGGCGGGGTGCGGGTGAGAGGCCATTTGCGCGGCACCCCCGAGGCCAACACGGGAATGCTGTTGCTGGGCACGGTGATTGCCAGCTGGATGGGCACGACCGGGGCGGCGATGCTGCTGATCCGCCCGATGACCGAGGCCAACTCCTGGCGCAAGCACAATGTGCATGTGATCGTGTTCTTCATCTTCCTGGTCGCCAATATCGGGGGGTCGCTCAGCCCCCTGGGCGACCCGCCCCTGTTCCTCGGATTCCTCAAGGGCGTCAGCTTCTTCTGGCCGACCACCCACATGCTGGCCCCGATGGCGCTCGTCGCGGGCACCCTCTTGGTCCTGTTCTACCTGCTGGACCGGTATTTCTACGCTCGGGAAGACGCGCCGCCGCCAAGGCCCGAGGGCGAGGAAACCCGCCTCGGCATCGAAGGCGGCGTGAACCTGGTGCTGTTTGCCGGCATCGCCGGGGCCGTGTTGATGAGCGGCATCTGGCGCCCCGGTGTAATCTTCACCGTCCATCACGTCGAGGTCGAGTTGCAGAACCTGGTGCGGGATCTGCTTCTCCTCGGCATCACGTATTCATCGTGGCGGATCACCGGTACCGAAAGCCGCCGGGCCAACTACTTCACCTGGTTTCCCATTATCGAAGTGGCGAAGCTGTTCGCCGGCATTTTCCTCACCATCATCCCCGCCATCGCCATCCTGAAGGCCGGCACGGAAGGGGCGCTCAAGAATGTCATCGCGGCGGTTTCGGTGAACGGGGAGCCCGTCAATTACATGTACTTCTGGGCCACGGGGTTGGTTTCGAGCTTCCTCGACAACGCGCCGACCTATCTCGTGTTTTTCAACACCGCCGGCGGCGACGCCGAGCATTTGATGGGGCCGTTGTCCTCGACCCTGCTGGCCATATCCGCGGGCGCGGTGTTCATGGGGGCCAACACCTACATCGGCAACGCGCCGAATTTCATGGTGCGTTCGATCGCGGACGAGAGAGGGATCAAGATGCCGAGCTTCATCGGCTATATGGGCTGGTCCTTTTTCATCCTGACGCCGCTGTTTCTGCTGGTGACGTTCATATTCTTCCTCTAAGGCGCGTCCTTGGCGGGCCCGCGCGATCCCGACGCGACCCCGAGGCGGCGGGCCTCGGTGCCCGGTGTGATCCGGGCGCTAATGGGACATCAGCACCGGCAGGGTCATGTGCCCGAGCACATGGCGCGTCGCGCCGCCCACGATCAGTTCGTAAAGACGGGAATGGC
>CBESNX010000027.1:0-12234 GCA_965531025.1 uncultured bacterium | reverse complement strand
GGGCTTCTCGATCAGCGGGATGGTTACGGGAAACTGATGGATGCTCGCCTTTATGCTCTTGATCTTCACTGGTCCTCCCGTGCTCTTCTTGGGCCCCATGCGCGGGCGGTCGCGCCGGGGCCTTATCGTGCTTCTTGGTCGTGGTTCGCGTCGGTTAGACGCAGCGCTCGGACGCGGCACTTCCGGCGCCTCGACACTTCGCCAATCATAGAGCAAGAATTGGAATTGTCAGCACGTTACTGCCGCAAACCGGCGGACGCGAGGCCCGCCGATGCCGCGCGTTCTCGCGCGCGGCGGCGAAGGCGGTCGGGGTAAAGCCCTTCCGCCGTGCCGGGCATTGGATGTATAGGTAGCTCGACCCGCATCCCGCGCCGCCATTGATACAAGGAACCAAGTGAGACCGCCGTGGCCGCACCCCTTTGGCAGCCGTCCGAGGAACGCATCCTTGGGTCCAACCTGGCCGATTTCATGGAGGCGGTCGAGAAGGACTGGAACGTCACCATCGACGGCTTCTCCGCGCTTTACCGCTTCTCCGTCGAGGACAAGGAGAAGTTCTGGCAGTCGTTGCGGGACTACGCCGGGATCATCGCCGAAACCTGGGGCGATGAGGCGTTGGTTGAGGCGGGCAAGATGCCGGGCGCGAGATGGTTTCCCGGCGCCCGTCTGAACTTTGCCGAGAATCTCCTGCGCCGGCGCGACGGTGCCGACGCGATCGTCTTTTGGGCCGAGGACAGGGTCAGACGCAGACTGAGTTACGCCGAGCTTTACCATCAGATCTCGCGCGTGAGCCAGGCGCTCGGCGCCGCGGGCGTGGGTCCGGGCGACAGGGTCGCCGGCTTCATGCCCAACATGCCCGAGGCCGTGATCGCCGCGTTGGCGGCGGCCAGCCTCGGCGCCGTCTGGTCCTCGTGCTCGGCCGATTTCGGGGTCAGCGGCGTGCTCGACCGCTTCGGCCAGATCGCGCCCAAGGTGCTGTTTTCGGCCGACGGCTACTATTACGACGGCAGGACCCACGATTCGCTCGAGCGGCTCAGCGACATCGTCAGGCAGCTCCCGTCGGTCGAGACGGCCGTCGTCGTGCCGTTTACCCGCGCCGCGCCGGCGGTCGAATCGATTCCGAACGGCGTCCTTTGGGAAACGTTCGTCTCGGACTTCGAGCCCGGCGAGATCGAGTTTAAGCGCTTCCCCTTCAACCACCCGCTCTACATTCTCTATTCGTCGGGCACCACGGGCGCGCCCAAATGCATCGTCCACGGCGCGGGCGGCACGCTGATCCAGCACATGAAGGAGCACCTGCTGCATTGCGACATCAAGCCCGACGACAGGGTGTTCTACTTTACAACCTGCGGCTGGATGATGTGGAACTGGCTGGTCTCGGCGCTGGCCTGCCAGGCGACCCTGCTGCTTTACGAGGGCTCGCCGTTCCATCCCGACGGCAACGTGCTTTTCGACTTCGCCGACGCCGAGGGAATGACGCTGTTCGGCACCTCGGCCAAGTTCATCGACGCGGTGAACAAGGCCGGGCTGGAACCGGCGAAGACGCATGAGCTCGCGAACGTGCGGACGATGACCTCCACGGGCTCGCCGCTGGCGCCGGAAAGCTTCGACTTCGTCTACGGGAAGATCAAGAAGGACCTGCATCTCGCCTCCATCTCCGGCGGCACCGACATCATCAGCTGCTTCGTGCTCGGCGATCCCACCGGCCCGGTCCGGCGCGGCGAGATTCAGGCCCGGGGGCTCGGCATGGCGGTGGAGGTCTTCGACGAGGACGCAAACCCCGTGCGCGGCGAGAAAGGCGAGCTCGTGTGCACCGCGCCCTTTCCCTCCATGCCCGTCTGCTTCTGGAACGATCCCGGCGATGAAAAGTACCGGGCGGCGTACTTCGAGAAGTTCCCCAACGTCTGGTGCCACGGCGACTACGTGGAACTGACCGAGCAGGGCGGCATCATCATCTACGGCCGCTCGGACGCCACCCTCAATCCCGGCGGGGTGCGCATCGGCACCGCCGAGATCTACCGCCAAGTGGAGCAGCTGGACGAGGTGGTGGAAAGCATCGTCATCGGCCAGGAATGGGACGGCGACGTGCGCGTCGTGCTGTTCGTGGTCCTCAGGGAGGGGCTGGCGCTAAAGGAGGAGCTCGTCGCCAGGATCAAGGCCCGGATCCGCACCAACTGCTCGCCGCGCCACGTGCCGGCCAAGGTGGTGCGGGTGGCCGACATCCCGCGCACCAAGAGCGGCAAGATCACGGAGCTTGCCGTGCGCGACGTGGTCCATGGCCGCGAGGTCGAGAACATCGACGCGCTGGCCAACCCCGAGGCGCTGGAGTTCTACAGGGACCTGGCGGAGCTCGGAAGCTGAGCCCGAGGCGCCGCCCCCAAACCTGTTTCCGTTGTGCCGATCGCGCCCCGCGCTATATTGGATTCGGTTTGCCAGTTTGTCGGGTCCTTTAGCGGAGCGCCGCGATGAGCGGTCACGGATGGTTCGCCTTCGTCCTGTCTGTGGGCATCGCCGGTGTTGCGGCGGTGGGCTCATGCTCGGCCGACGTCGTCGTCGGACCGAAACCGCAGGCCGTCGAGGACCGGTTTCTTGCGGAGGTACCGGGCGTTCGCGTCACGAGCTGGGTCGAAGGCCTTGAGGCGCCCTGGTCCCTCGTCTTTCTGCCCGATGGCCGCGCGTTGGTTTCCGAGCGGCCGGGGCGGATCCGGGTCATCGAGGGCGGAAGGCTGCGTGCCGAGCCGATGGCGGTCCTCGAAGTGGCGCAGGGCGGCGAGGGCGGGCTCATGGGCCTCGCCCTTCATCCCCGGTTCCCCGCCGAACCTTACCTCTACGCCATGCACACCCACCGCGACGCGCGCGGCACGACGAACCGGGTCGTCCGGCTCAAGCTCGAAAGCAACGCGGCGCGCTTCGACCGCGTCATCATTTCCGGCATTCCCGGGGCGAGAAACCACAACGGCGGGCGCATCGGCTTCGGTCCCGACGGAATGCTCTATGTCGGCACCGGCGAGACCTTCGAGGCGGAGCTTGCGCAGGACCGGGACAGCCTCGGCGGCAAGCTGCTTCGCGTGACCCCGGAGGGCGGCGTGCCGGCCGACAATCCGACGCCCGGGTCTTTGATCTACACTTCCGGCCACCGCAACATACAGGGGCTCGCCTGGCATCCCGAGACCGGCCACCTGTTCGCCTCGGAGCATGGGCCGTCCGGCGAGTTCGGGCTTCGCGCCTTCGACGAGATCAACGTCATCGCCGCCGGCGGCAACTACGGCTGGCCGCGCGTGGTCGGCGCGCCCGGGGTGTCGCCTTACGCCGATCCACTCGTGGCGTGGCCCGATTTGACCACGCCGCCGGGGGGCATGGCGTTCTGGCGCGGCGATCTTTTCGTCGCGACCTTGCGCAGCCAAGCGCTCGTCCGCATCGGGATTGAGCGCACGCCCGGCGGCTGGCGCGTCGGCGCCATAGAACGGTGGTTCGTGGACAGGAGCCAAGGCGGGCGCTTCGGCCGCCTGCGGGATGCCGTCGTCGGACCCGACGGCGCCCTTTACGTTCTCACCAGCAACCGTGACGGCCGCGGCCGTCCGCGCCCGGAAGACGACCGCATCCTGAAGCTCGAGCCGGAAGGCTAGGCATTTCCCGATCGCCGTTGCCGGGCTCAGGCGCTCTCTTTTTCGACCTCCGTCAGGCACGCGTCGATGACGGTCATCGCCCAGTCCATCTCCTCGCGGCTGACGATCAGCGGCGGCGTCATGCACAAAATATTGCCCATGCTGACCTTGATGCTCAGTCCCTTCTCGAGGGCCGCGTACATGATTGCCTCGGCGGCGTCGACGGCCGGGGTCTTGTCCGTGCGGTCGAGCACGAGCTCGACGCCGATGAGGAGCCCGAGGCCCCGGATATCGCCGATGAGCGGATGGCGCTCGGCCATCTCGTGGAGGCGTTCGAGGGCGTAGGCGCCGACGGCGCGCGCATTCTCGACGAGACCTTCCTGCTCGATGATCTCGATCGTCGTCAGCGCCGCGCGGCACGACACCGGGTTCTTCTCGTGGGTGTAGTGACCGATCGCGCGGTCGCCCAGAACATCGAGATCGGGCCTCGCGATCATGGCAGCGATCGGCACGATGCCGCCGCCGAGTGCCTTGCCGAGCACCATGATGTCGGGCACGACCTCGACGTGCTCGCTCGCGAACATGCGGCCGGTCTTGCCCAGTCCGTTTGGAATCTCGTCGAAGATCAGAAGCGCGCCGTGATCGTTGCAGGCCTCGCGCACGATTTGCCAGTAACCGGGAGGCGGAAGGTAAGGCACGGAGCGCACCGGCTCGGCGACGACCGCGGCAACGTCGCCCTCCTTTTCCAGCACGTAGCGCACGAAGTTGGCGCAGGTCGTCTTGCAAAGCTCGAGGTCCGGTTTGCCGTTAATATCCGGGTAGCCGTAAGGGCAACGGTAACAGTAGTATGGCGCGACATGCTCGGTGCCGGGCAGCAGCGGACCGGCCGGCCCGGAACGGAAGATCTCCTCGCCGCCGATGCTGATCGCGCCGAAGCCCGCGCCGTGAAAAGAATCCCAAAACGAGACCGTCTTGAACCGGCCGGTGGCGGCCCGGGCGAGCTTCAACGCCATCTCGATGGCATCCGAGCCGCCGGTGGCGAACAGGACCTTGCCGAGATCGCCCGGCGCGATCGCGGCGAGCTTCCTGGCCAGCGCCACGGCCGGTTCGTCGGTGAAGCGCCTGGGCGTGAAGGGAAGCTCGTCGAGCTGGCGCTTGATCGCCTCCACCAGCCGCGGGTGGCCGTAGCCGATGTGGTGGACGTTGTTGCCGTGGAAGTCCATGTAACGCCTGCCGCCCAAGTCCTCGATCCAGATGCCTTCGGCCTTGCGGATCGCCGAAAGGCAGGGCGTGGAAAGCGATTGATGCAGGAAGTACCGGCTGTCTTCCTCGACCAGGGCGCGGCTCTCCTCATCGAGGTTGCGCGCCGCCCAGGCGCTGCGGCGCGGCGACAGGTTATGGTCGCCCTCGGAGCGGGGAGGGTTCTTCACCTTTGGCGTCTTCAACATCCGTATCCATCGAGTTTAAGCGTTGCATCCAAAAACCCCGGCAAGCGCTCGGAACGATTCTCGAGCCCCGTCACGGAAGCGGGCGGCGTGGGCGTCGCGTCGTCAAAGACCCGCAAGGCGCGGCGATTCCCTGTTCGCTCGAGTGCCGCCTCTCCGTCGTGACCGCTCCACGGCCCCTATATGCACTGCGGCGGCTCTAGGGAGCAAATTTTTAAATTTTGGCGGCCGATAGAAAAAATTTATGGGCGCTCGTCCGGTCTCGGACCCGTAAATCCCGCTTGCGGCCGGGGCGCCGGGCGGGGTTCCGGAACCCTCGCTTCTCGACCGGGCCCGAGTCATAATGTAAATTATAATTTTCTCGAGGACTGATAAAATATTTAAATAGATATTCTCTCCGGCTTCGTCCGGCCTTGTCCGGTTGATGGCGATCCAAGGAGCGTCGCGATGAACTTCACCCAACTCAAGTCCTTCCATGCGGTGGCGACGGCGGGAGGCTTCACGAAGGCGGCGAAACTCTTGGGCGTAAGCCAGCCTGCGCTCACCATTCAGGTCCGCGCCCTCGAGGAAACCTACGGCGTCAGCATGTTTCACCGCAAAAGCCAGGGGGTGGTTCTGACCGAGCTTGGCCGCAAGCTGTTTCGCGTAACGAGCCGCATCTTCGGACTTGTCAGCGAGGCCGAAGACCTCGTCGCCGCGGAGGCGGCGCTGAAGGAGGGGCATTTGAAGGTGGGCGCGGACGGCCCTTACTTCGTGATGGACCTGCTGGCCGAGTTCACCGCCCGCTATCCCGGCATCCGCGTGAGCGCCGACATGGGCAATACCGAGACCTTGTTGCAGGGGTTGTCCGACTACCGCACGGACGTCGCGATGCTGACGGCCGTTGCCCTGGACCCGGCCTATTACGCGGTTCCTTACGGCTATCAGACGGTCGTGGTTTTCGTCCGCCGTGACCATGAATGGGCCCGGCGCGACAGTATCGCGCTCGACGAGCTCGACGGGCAGCCGATGATCTTGCGCGAGCCGACGTCCGTCACGCGCCGTATTCTCGAGGACGCGCTCGCCGGCACCGGAATTGCGCCGCGTGTGGTGATGGAGCTCGGCAGCCGCGAGGCGGTGCGCGAGGCGGTCGCCGCCGGACTGGGTGCGGGCGTCGTGCTCGAGAGCGAGTTGGGTCAGGACGACCGGCTGCACCCCGTTGCCGTGGCGGATTCGGCTCTCGGCTGTCGGGAATACGTGGTGTGTCTGAACGAGCGGCGAAATTTGAGGCTGGTTCAGGCTTTTCTTGATCTGGCCGCGGAAATGTCGCCGGCGCTGGCCGACGACGCTCCGGCAGGTGGTCGAATTCGTTGTTGACGCCGGTGCAACCGTACCCGAAAGTACCTCGGGTAACGCGAACGAGGGAGCGTCCGCGACGAAGGGTGTGACGCTGCCCTTAAGCAAAACCTTTCCGGCGCGGGTATTTTTGACGCCGAAAGGCGCCGTAAGGCGCCGTAACATTCAGCATCAGGGAGAAAGAGTCATGCGAGAAAAAGGACTGTCGAAAAAGTTGACGATGCTGGTCACGGCGGCGGCCGTCGGCCTGTTCGCCGTGGGGCTCCTCGGCGGGACGGCGCTGGCCAAGACCGAGCTCTTGGTTTACACGGCGGTCGAGGCCGACGAGCTGGCCAAGTTCAAGAAGGAGTTCGAGAAGGACTACCCGGATATCGAACTCAAGTGGGCTGCCCGCGATTCGACCGGCATCATCACCGCCAAGCTGAAGGCCGAGAAGAACAACCCCAGGGCCGACATCGTCTGGGGGCTGTCCGTGGTCAGCCTGCTGCATTTGGCCGACGCGGGCTTCCCCTTCCAAGGCTATGCGCCAAAGGGTGTGGAGAAGCTCGAGAGCAAGTACGTGGACAGCAATAACAATCCCCCGCTTTGGGTGGGGCAGCGGGCCTGGATCGCCTCGATCTGTTACAACACCGTGGAGGCGAAGAAAAACAACCTGCCCATGCCGTCGTCGTGGAGCGACCTGACCAAGCCCATCTATAAGGCCCATGTCGTGATGCCCAACCCCAACTCCTCGGGCACCGGCTTCCTCGATGTCTCGAGCTGGTTGCAGATGTGGGGCGAGGACGGCGGCTGGAAGTTCATGGACGGCCTGCACAAGAACATCGCCTGGTACACACACTCGGGCTCCAAGCCGTGCAAGCTGTCGGCGGCCGGCGAGATTCCGATCGGCGTTTCGTTCGCCTACCGCGGCGCCAAGTCGAAGAACGCGGGCGCGCCGTTGGAGATCATCGCGCCGGCCGAGGGCGTCGGCTGGGATCTGGAGTCGTTCGGCATCGTCAGAGGCGCCAAGAACCTGGAGGCGGCAAAGGCCCTCGCCGACTGGTCGGTGAGCCGCCGCGCCAACGAGATCTACAACGAGGAATACGCCGTGGTGGCCATGCCCGGCGTCGCTAGGCCGGTCAAGAACTTCCCGCCCAAAATCCAGGAGAAGATGATCAACAACGACTTTGTCTGGGCCGGCAAGAACCGGGAACGCATCCTCAAGGAATGGCAGCAGCGGTACGGTGCAACAGAGACGAAGTAGGCGGGCCGGCGTCGCTTGGACAGGCGCCGCCTGATCCTCTGGAATCCCCGGCCGGCCTCCGGCCGGGGGCTTTCCTTGCCCGACGCTGGAAAAGGAGTGCCATGGCGACCGAGACCGAATCGACCGCCGGCAACGGCAAAGTGCGGCTGGGCGGCGTGGAGCTTGCTGTCGGCGACCCTACGGTCGACTTCGCCGAGGGCACGGCGGTCACGGTCTGCATTCGGCCCGAGGACGTGTTGGCCCGGGGCATAACCGCCGGCGCGCCCAACGCCTTCGAGGCGATCGTCTCGGAGCTGGAGTTCCTGGGCTCCTTCTTCCGCGCCAACCTCACTGCCAGGGGCACGAACGACACCAAATTCCGGGCAGATTTCTCGGTGAACCTGGTGCGCGACATCGGCGTCGCCCAAGGCAATAGTCTCACGGTTGCCCTGCCCGAGGACCGCATCCGGGTCTTCGCTGGTCCGTAAGACAAGGAATCCGCCCATGGCCGTCGGGACGTTGGCGCCGGCCATACGCATCCCCGCCGTCAAGCCGAAAGTCGGCGGCGAAGACTGGGCGATGCGTGGCGCGCTCGCTGTTATCGGCCTTTACCTGCTCATCGCCGTGGTCTTTCCCCTTTACGCGATCCTCTCCAAAAGTTTTCAGGACAAAAACGGTGCCTTCGCCGGCCTGGCGAACTACGCCGAATACTTCGCGACACCGGCGCTGTTCAACTCCATCTACAACAGCCTTACGGTTTCCGTCATCAGCATGGTGATCACCGTCGGTCTCGCCTTCGGCTATGCCTACGGGCTGACCCGCAGCCGCATGCCGGGCAAGGGTCTTTTCAAGGCCCTCGCCCTGATCCCGATCCTGGCGCCGTCTCTGCTGCCGGCGATTTCGCTGCGTTACCTCTTTGGCACCCAGGGGATGATCAAGGGGTTGATGTTCGGCCATTCCATTCGCGACCCCATTCTTATCGCCGTCGGCACCGAGACCTTTCTAATCCCGCCCGTAGGCATCATCATCGGCGAGGTCTTCTGGACCTTTCCCCATGCCTTGCTCATCATCATCACCGCGCTTTCGCTTTCCGACGCCCGGCTCTACGAGGCGGCCGAATCGCTGGGCACGAGCAAGCTCCGCACGTTCTTCACGGTTACCCTTCCCGGTGCCAAATACGGCGTGATGAGCGCCTGTTTCGTGGTCTTCACTCTGGTCATCACCGACTTCGGCGTGCCCAAGGTGATCGGCGGCAAATACAATGTGCTCGCGGTCGATGTTTACCAGCAGGTGGTCGGCCAGCAGAACTTCCAGATGGGAGCGGTAGTGGGTCTGGTGCTTCTGGCCCCGGCCCTGCTCGCTTTCGTCGCCGACCGGATCGTCCAGGGCAAGCAGGTGGCGCTGCTCACCGCCCGCGCCGTGCCATACGAGCCCAGGCCGAATCGGCGCTTCGACCTCGCCATGTTGGCGCTCTGCGGAGCGATCGCCTTCGTCATCGTGGGCATCCTCGCCGTCGCCCAGTTCGCCGCCCTGGTCAAGCTATGGCCATATAACCTCTCGCTCACGCTTTTCCATTACGACTTCGAGCTGAGGGACGGCGGCAGTTGGGGCGCCATGATCAACAGCCTGCAGATGGCCGCCTGGACGGCGGTCGTCGGCACCGCCATTATCTTCACTGGCGCCTATCTGGTGGAGAAGAGCAAGGGCTTCGAGAAGGGCCGCGCACTGGTCCAGTTGATGTGCATGATCCCGCTCGCGGTGCCGGGAATCGTGCTCGGTCTCGCCTACATCTTCTTCTTCAACCATCCCGACAACCCGCTCGGCTTCATCTACGCCACCATGGCGATCCTGGTGATGTGCACGATCACCCACTTCTATACCGTCAGCCACCTGATCGCGGTGACCGCGCTCAAGCAGATGGACCCCGAGTTCGAGGCCGTCTCGGCCTCCCTGAAGGTTCCCTTCTACCGGACCTTCGCGCGGGTCACGGTGCCGGTGTGCGTTCCCGCCATCCTCGACATCAGCATCTATCTCTTCGTCAACGCCATGACCACGGTTTCGGCCGTTATCTTCCTCTATTCATCGGACACCCAGCTCGCCTCGGTGGCGGTGATCAACATGGACGACGCCGGCGAGATCGCCTCCGCGGCCGCCATGGCGATGATGATCGTCTATACCTCCGGCGGGGTGCGCGTCCTGCACGCGCTCTTGACCCGGGGCATCGCCCGCACGACGCAAGCCTGGCGCAAGCGCTGAGGCTGCAAGGCCCCCATTGCGCTTAAGCCGCGGCGAGCTTGCCGGCAAGCTCGAGAAAGGCGCCGACGGTCCTGAGCTTGCGCCGCTCGGAGAGGCACACCACGTACTCGGTCATCGTCAGTCGGGCGCCGTTCACGCGCAGCATCTTGAGCCTTCTGTCAGCGATGAACTCGGCTTCCGAGACGACGCCGAGGCCGAGCCCCGCCGCCACCGCCTCGCGCACCGATTCGCGGCCGTCCATCTGCATCACCGAGCGCGGCTCGATGCCCGATTCGGCGAGCGCCTCTTCGAAGATGCGGCGGGTCGCGGAGCCGACCTCGCGCATCACCATCGCCTGGCCGTCCAGCTCCTTCAATCTGACGGCCGAGCGCCGCGCCAGGGGATGGTTCCGGGCGACGAAAATCACCAGCGAGTCGCGCCTCAGCGGAATGGCCAAGAGCCGCGGGTCCGCGGCCACGTTGGCCAGCACCGCAACATCGGACGCGTAGTCCAGGAGATCGCGCAGCACCGCGTCCGAGTTTCCCATCCTCAGCGACACGTCGATGCCCGGATAACGCTGGTTGAAGGCGGCGAGCGCCGGAATCACGTGATAGGGGCCGTCGGCGCCGACCCGCAGGTGGCCGCGCCTCAGGTTGCGGGCGGCCGCCAGTACCTCGTGGGCCTCTTCCTCGAGATCGAACATGCGCCGGGCCGTCTCCAGCAGCTCCCGCCCCAGAGGAGTCGTCTCCACCCGGCGGCCGCGGCGTTCGAACAGGCGCACGCCATAGTCCTCCTCGAGCGCCTTGACCTGACCCGAAACGGTCGGCTGGGTCACGTTGAGCGCGCGCGCCGCCTTGGTGAAACCGCCCTCGCGGGCGACCGCGTAGAAGGCGCGAAGCTGAGCGTAATTCATAGTTTGTACCTATATAAACCATAGAAAAAACCGATTTGACTTATGGTAATCCGGGCTTTCATATTGGGCAAGAGTCGTTTCGAACCTGCGCGAGGCCATGCCGTGAAGAGTGCCGAGGAGGACCCCTGGCTGCTGACGCCGGGGCCGCTCACGACCTCGCCTGAGGTGAAGCAGGCGATGCTGCACGACTATGGCTCGCGGGATGCCCATTTCATCGCGGTCAACCGCCGTGTGCGCGAACGCCTGGTGGCGATCGCCGGCGGCGAGGGCACCCATGTCTGCGTCCCGGTGCAGGGCAGCGGCACCTTCGCGGTCGAGGCGGCGCTGGGGACCCTGGTTCCGCGCGACGGCAAGACACTGGTGCTGGTCAACGGGGCCTACGGCAAGCGCATGGCCAGGATCCTGGAGTACGTGGGCCGCGCCTGTGCCGTGCTCGAGACGCCGGAGGACACGCCCAACGACGTGGCCGCGCTGGACGCGGCGCTGGCCGCCGACGCGGCGATCACCCATGTCGCCGCGGTGCACTGCGAGACCACCTCGGGCGTCTTGAACCCGATTTCGGAGATCGCCGCGGCCGTCGCCGGGCGCGGCCGGCGGCTTTTGATCGACGCCATGAGCGCCTTCGGCGCCCTGCCGCTCGACGCGCGCGCCCTGCCGTTCGACGCGGTGGTCGCGTCCGCCAACAAATGCCTCGAGGGCGTCCCCGGCATGGCCTTCGTCATCGTGCGCGCCGACTTGCTGGCGGGGAGCAAGGGCAACGCCCATTCGCTCAGCCTGGATCTCCATGACCAGTGGACGGTGATGGAGAGGAACGGCCAGTGGCGTTTCACGCCGCCGACCCACGTCATCATCGCGTTCGATCAGGCGCTCGACGAGTTCGAGGCCGAGGGCGGGGTCGCCGGCAGAGGCGCGCGCTATCAGCGCAACTGCGAAATCCTGGTTGCGGGCATGCGCGCGATGGGTTTTAAGACCCTGCTTGCGGACGAGCTGCAGGCCCCCATCATCGTCACTTTCCACATGCCGGCGGACCCCGGGTTCCGCTTCGAGACCTTTTACGAGCTTTTGCGCCGGCGCGGGTTCGTCATCTACCCGGGCAAACTGACGGTGGCCGAGAGCTTCCGCATCGGCTGCATCGGCCGCATCGGCGAGGCCCAGATACGGGGCGCGTTGGACGCCGTCCGCGAGGCGCTGGCCGAGATGGGGGTTTCCGATTGCGGCCCCGCCGCGGCCCGCGCGGCCACCGCCTGACGCGCATCGCCCTCAAGGCAAAGGTGGAAGGAAAACATGAGCCAGATCTTCGACTTCGGTTACGCCCGGACCTACCGCGGCCCGATTCAGGCGGTCATCCTCGATTGGGCCGGCTGCACCATAGATTTCGGCTGCATGGCCCCGGCGGTCGTTTTCGTCGAGGTCTACAAGCGCCAGAACGTCCCCATTACCATGGAGGAGGCGCGCGCGCCGATGGGCGCGCACAAGCGCGTG
>CBESNX010000026.1:0-12496 GCA_965531025.1 uncultured bacterium | reverse complement strand
TAAACAACTGTTAACCCAGCTCCTGCCAAGGGTTGCGCAGGAAAGTAGAATATGCTGGCAACCCTGAGAGTAGCAGCTTTTTCGGGCCGGCGTCCATATTCGAGGTGAGGCACCGCAAGCACGCCCTTGGCGTCCTTCAGAGCCGGCAGGGTCGGGCGCACCGGGGCGGGAATCGGCGCCGACCTGAGCGAGGGATCGGCCCGGACGATTTCGGCCCATCCATCGCGGCTCAACGGACCCAGGGTGACGGTGACGGCGCCGTCGCCTCCCCGCCCCCTCCGCCGGCCCGTCCCCTTGCCCCGCGGCTTGTCCTCGGGAGCCAATTCGACCAGAAACCGCCCGTCCCACCGCACCCTTTCCCCCGCCTTGACCGGGACCGGCGGGGCCACCGCGGCGCGTTCGCGGCAGACCCAGACGACACCGGCGCCGCCCGGGCGCGCGGGCGCAATGCGGCAGCCGGCCAGGGTGCGGGCCGTGGCCAACCCGTCCCGTGCCAGCGCCCCATAGAGGCGTTCCAGTCGTTCAAGGCGCGGCGGATAGGGCGCTCCGCCGATGCACATCAATACCCGGGCAAGGGCGCGAAGACCGACCTCCGAAGGCGCGGCGCGAAGAGGGCCCGTCGCGAGACGGCAGTAGCCGGCGGGGTAGACCGTCGCGGCGCCGGCGAGAATCTTCGCCGCCGCCTCTTCCAACGCCGCCCGCGCGCGGCTCATCCGGGACGCGGTCGCGGCGAGGCGCCGGGCGTCCATCCCCTCGCCGGCGAGCGTCGGCAGCAGGGCGCGGATGCGCACCCGGGCATGAGCCGAGTCCCGGTTGGACGGATCCTCGATCCAGTCCTGGCCGCGTGCCTTCAAAAAAGCGCGAAGCCGTTCCTTCGGCACGGCGAGCAACGGCCGAAGCAGACGCGCCCCATCGAGCTCCGCCACCGGCGCCATGGCGGCCAGCCCGTCGATTCCGCTGCCTCGACCCAGGCGCAGGAGGAAGGTTTCGGCCTGATCCTCCAGATGATGAGCAACCAGGAGGTGGAGCACGTGTCTCTCCCGGCACCATCCGGTGAGCAGTTGATATCGCGCCGCGCGGGCCAGGGCCTGCACATTGGCGGCGGGTTTTTCCCACTTTGCCGCTCCTTTCCAGCGCAGGATGTGATGGGTGACGCCGAGGGGCCTGAGCCACGCCCGCAGCTTTCGCGCTTCGGCCAATGATTCGGGTCTCAGGCCGTGATCGACGGTAAGAGCCGCAATCCGCCCGCCCCGAGTTCGCGCCCACCCATGCGCCAGCAGGCAAAGCGCCATGCTGTCGGCGCCGCCGGAGACGGCCACCGCCAGGTGGGGAGCCCTTTCGAAAGGCCCCAACGCCGCCATGAGGGTGCGGAATTCTCTGGCGGTCAAAGGCCCGGTCACTGACATAAACGGCTAGCAGCCGTTGCGTTTTTGCTCGGCGTCGGCGCGCCCGCGCACATTGGCCGGGGCCTTGGGAAATTCCTTTTCGAGGCGGGCGAAGGTCGCGCAGGCGTCCTCTTTCCTGCCGAGACTGGCGAGCGACAAGCCGAGTTTGAGGAGGTTGTCCGGCCCCTTTTTGCTTTCCGGAAACCTGCGGTAGCCCTCGGCGAAGGCCTTGGCGGCCTCGGTGAAATCCTTGCGCACGTAAAAGGTTTCGCCGAGCCAGTACTGGGCGTTGCCCGTAAGCCGGTGATCGGGATGGGCGGCGACGAAAGCCCGCAGGGCGCGCTCCGCGCCGGCGAAATCGTGCTGCACCAGAAGCAACCGGGCAAAATTGTACTGCTCCTCCGGCGAGCCGGGCGGCAGCGGCGGAGGGGACAGCGGAGTCTCGGCCTCGCCGGACGGCGCCGCCGCGCCCCGGCCGCCGAGACTGCCTGCGGGAATGGTGCCGAGGACGCCGGGCTTGGCGCCGGGCGGCTGACTCTCGGACCCGCCCTCCGGCCCGCCGGGGGTTGCCGCCGCGACTGCAGCGCCGGCGGCGCCCGGCGGCGGCGGTTGGCCCGCGGCCTGTCTCTTCTCGATCGCGTTCAACCGGAAATCCACATCCGCCACCAGCTTGTCGACGCGCACTCGCAATTGATTGATATTGTGACCGAGCTCCTCGAGCTTGCCGGTGAAATTGCGCATCTGGATCTCGAACTCATCCAGTCGCACCTGCATTTTCGCGACGATCGAGCGCTCCGCCGACCCGCCGGGAACGCCTTGCGGAGCGGCGGGGAATGGGGCCGCGCCCGGCGGCGGCCGTTGGCCCCGGTAGACTTGGCGCTGGAGGGTGTTGAGCTCACGCTGCATGCGATCGAGGCGATCGAGCAAAGGACGGAGATCCCTCTCCTGGGCCGCCGCCGGAACCGCCGCAACCGGACCCAGAACCATGGCGAGGCACAGACAGAAGGGCACGACGCACCACGGCGCACGGCCCCGGCCCGCGGGGCGGTCGATACGGCTGAGAGTCGGTCCTTGTCCCATCATGGCTCCCTCACCCTTGCGGCCGTTTGAGCCGGTTGAGTCGACGGCGGCGCGGGCACGCCAAGTCCGGCCACGCGCTCGAGAAAACGGCCGTGGAAGCGCAAGCGCGACCCATACTGCGCCACATTCTAGGCATAATTAAGGCGCCTGCCCATCCCGCAGGCTCGCCGTGAACCTTGGGGCCGGGCAGGCGCTGGAACTATACGCTACGGGCGACGCCGAGGGCTTCGATTAACTGCCCACCTCCGGCTTGCTCACAACCATCACGGCGCGGCGATTCTGGGCCCAGGCGGTCTCGTTCGAGCCCGCCACCTGCGGCCGTTCCTTGCCAAAGCTGATGGTCGAAACGCGATTGGGGTCAATCCCCAATACCAGGAGATAGTCTTTCACCGCGTTGGCGCGCCGCTCGCCCAGCGCAAGGTTGTACTCCCGCGTCCCCCGCTCGTCGGCGTGCCCTTCGAGGGTCACCGTCAACCCGGCGTTCTTCTTCAACCACGCAGCCTGGAGCTCCACCGTTTCGCGTGCTTTGGGCTTGAGGTTGTACTTGTCGAAGTCGAAGAAGACGCGGTCCCCGACTTCGAGCACAAGCTCTCGCTGGGGGTCGCGTACCTCTTTCTCCATGCCGCTTGGTTTGTCCGGCGTGGCCGTGATCGGCGCCGTGGCGGCCGCGGCGCCACCCTCACTCGACGCGCTGCCGCTTTCCTTCGGAGCAGTCTCGCACGCCGCCAGGAGCAAAACCGCGGCAAGCACGCTCAAAAATCGCAATGCCATCCTACAATTCCCCTTGCGTAGAAGTCGTCGGTGGGAAGAAGCCGGCACAAGGCAAACCGTTCATAATCTGCCAAAGCGCCGTGAACAAATTATTAAGGTCAGTTTGCCCCACTATAAAACGTCCGGAACCGTGCTTTCAACCTTTCACGGGGAAATCCGCGAAATTTCCGTCCCGCCGGAAATGCCGGTCCGACTATACCGGTCCGATTCTAGGGAATCAAGGGAGACCAGGCCGGGTCCGAGGCATCCAGCGGAGTGACGACCTCGCGTTCGTTGTAGCCCGTAATGTCGATGGAATAGAGGCGCGAGTTGCCGCCCCGGCCCTGGTCGTCCGCCGGGGTCTGACGGAAGAACATCAGCACCCTCCCGTTCGGCGCCCAGGTCGGTCCTTCCACGAGGAAGCTTTCGGTCAGCAGCCGCTCGCCCGAGCCGTCGGGACGCATGACGCCGATGAAAAAGCGGCCTTTGTGGAGCTTGGTAAAGGCGATGAGATCGCCGCGCGGCGACCATACCGGCGTGGCATAGCGGCCTTCGCCGAAACTGATGCGCGTCACGTTGCTGCCGCCGGCGCCCATGACATAGAGCTGCTGGCTGCCGCCGCGGTCGGATTCGAAAATGATATTGCGGCTGTCCGGCGAGAAGCTCGGCGCCGTGTCGATCGCCGGATGGTTGGTCAGCCGCTTCACCGCCCGCGTGCGCAGGTCCATGGTGTAAATTTCCGAGTTGCCATCCGAGGCCAGCGACATGACCACCGTGTTGCCGTCGGGCGAAAAACGCGGGGCGAAGGTCATGCCCGGAAAATCCCCGAGGACCTCCTGCTGTTCGGTGTCGATGTTGAAGATGTAAACCCGGGGCTTGTCCGCGAAATAGGAGAGGTAGGTGATTTCCTGGGTCGTCGGGGAAAAGCGCGGGGTCAGCACCAGGTGGCGGCCGTCGGTGAGAAAGCGGTGGTTTTCGCCGTCCTGGTCCATGATCGCCAACCGCTTGACCCGCCTTTCTTTCCGTCCGCTTTCGGCGATATAGACGACGCGCGTGTCGAAGTACCCTTCCTCGCCGGTGATCCGATTGTAGATGGCATCGGCGATGATATGGGAGACCCGGCGCCAGTTCTGGGGTGTCGTGCCATAGGCACGGCCGACCATCTGCTGCTCGGCGAACACGTCCCAAAGGCGGAAC
Source organism: uncultured bacterium (assembly GCA_965531025.1). Taxonomy (GTDB): domain Bacteria; phylum Pseudomonadota; class Alphaproteobacteria; order SMXQ01; family SMXQ01; genus CBESNX01. The sequence continues at coordinate 8,084 of CBESNX010000026.1, read as the reverse complement.
TCCACTCTCAGCCGCCCGTCCGTCTGGATTTTTACCGCCCCGCTGACCAGGGCCTGGGCGTTGATCTGACGCCAATCCGAAAAGCGCGGCTGGACCCGCAACGACGCGGGGGTCTGGATGAACGCCCGGGGATCTATGGGCCGGAACAGCCCGGAACGTTCGAGATCCGCCGAGATGACCCGGGCGATATCCTGGCCGGTCTGATTCCTCTGCACGGACTCGCCAAGGAAGTTGGTGATGGCGATGGGCAGAGGCTCCACCCGCCCCCGGGTGATGTCGATCCTGAGCTCGGCAAGGGTGCCCTTCGCGCCAAGCAGGAGCGGCACCGCGATTGCGGCCGCCCCCAGCGCCGCTTTCGCGACGGCGCCCCTGGTGTGACCATCGCCAATCGTTCCTCTCATGATCCGATCATATCCCTGGGATTAAAGCTAAGGGTAAAGGTTTGCCACTGCTTGTACTTTTTCAGCGGCAGTTTCAAAGGATTGCACCGGGGATTGAGGACCGCCCTCCGCGCGCTTTCCGCGGCGGCCCGGAAGAAGGAATCCGCCGCCATGCGGCTGCGATCAACGATGCTCGCCTGGCGCACGGTGCCGTCCGGGTTCATGATCACCCGGATGTCCACCACCAGGTTCTCGGCGTCGCGGGCGCCCGCGGGAAGGCTCCAACACGCCTCGATCTGGCGGCGGATCGCGTCGAGCTCACTGACGGTCATGCGCAGATCGACGCTGGGCCTGGGCGGCGGAAGGGCGGGCACGGCTCTCTCCGCGACCTTCTCCGGCGGTTTGGTTTCGGTCGGACGGCGCTTCTCCCTGCTCAAATTCTTGAGCACGGGGGCGATGAAGTCCTCGCGCGGCGTCAGGGGTTTGGGCCTGGGCTGGACCTTCGCCAGCTTGTTTGCGCGTGGCTTCGGTTTCGGCACCACCTTCGTGACTTTCGGCTTGGGCTTCGGCTTGACCTTCGGCTTGGGCTCGGGCTTGGGCTCGGGCTTTGCCAGCGCCGTCTTGGGCGGGGGCGGCGGTATTGCGACCGCCTTGGGCGGCGGCGGTATCTCGACCGCCTTGGGCTTCACCGGTTCCGGCTGGGGCGCGATGCGGCGCGGGGGAGTGGGTTTCGGCGGCTCACGCTTGGGGGGCGAAGGCGGCGGCGTCGTCTCCTCGGCAAACCTCACCATCTCGACCACGACCGGGCGGTCGACGACGGGTTCCCGGTCAGACAGCACGGGCAGGCCCAACACGGCGACCACGGCCACCGAGAGGTGCAGCATCGCCGAATAGATCATGGCCCGGCGCATGGACTATTTCTTCCTCCTGTCCCTCCGGGCGGGCTCGGAAAACCGCGGCAGTTCGGCGATCAGGGCGACCTTGGAAAATCCGGCGTGGCTGACCGTTCCCATGACCTCCATGATCCGGCCGTAGGCCACCGACTTGTCGCCGCGCACGAAAATGCGGGTGTCCGCCTTGTTCGCGGTGACGGCCCGAAGCCGCGGCACCAATCTGTCCAGGTCGATCTCGGTTTCCTGAAGGAAAATACGGCCCGTCCCGTCGATGGTGACGACGAGCGGCTCGTCCTGGCCGGTGATCACCGCGGCCTCGGTCTTCGGCAGATCCACCGGAACCCCGACGGTGAGAAGCGGCGCCGTCACCATAAAGATGATCAGCAGCACCAGCATCACGTCCACCATGGGCGTGACGTTGATCTCGCTCATGGGGCGGTAGCGGCGGCCCCTGCCGGGTCCGGCGCCGCTTCCGGCGCGTGCGCCATTCAGCGATACCGCCATGCTCACTCCTTCTCCTGCATCTGGCGCGAGAGGATGACGTTGAAGTCGCCGATGAAGCCCTCCAGCCGTCCGGCGTAGCGGCCGAGGTCGGCGGAGAATTTGTTATAGGCCACCACCGCCGGTACCGCCGCCACCAGGCCGAGGGCGGTGGCGAACAGCGCCTCCGCGATGCCGGGCGCCACCACCGCCAGCGAAGTGTTCTTGGAAATGGCGATCGCCTGGAAGCTGTTCATGATGCCCCAGACCGTGCCGAACAGACCGATGAACGGCGCCGTCGAGCCGACCGAGGCCAGGAAGATCATGCGTTTTTCCAGCCGCTCCATCTCCCGGCCGAGCGCGGTGCTCATCACCCGTTCGATCTGTTGCGGGATAGCCGTGCGCATCTTCTCGCTCGCGGCCGGCGCCGCGGCCATGGAGCGCCGCAATTCCCGCATCGCGGCGGCGAACAGGCTTTCCATGGGATCCTTGGGGCGGGAACCGATGCGGTCGTAAAGGTCCTCGAGCGACCCGCCGGACCAGAAAGCGTCCTCGAAATTGGCGGCGGCGGCCGAGAGGTGGCGGATGCGCATGATCTTTTCGAAGATGATCGCCCAGCACCAGAACGACGCCAACGTCAGGACCAACATGGTCAGCTTGACCACCAAGTCGGCGCGGACGAACAGGCCCCACATCGACATGTCGTAGGCTGCGACGGAGCCACCCAACGTGGCGGATTCGATTGCCGTAAGTTCCATGGACTCACGCTCGCTTCATTGGCAAGGGTTGATGGGACAAGGATTGGAGGGCGGCGATCACACGCCGGGGCAGGCGCACCGGCCGTCCCGCCCTGTTGACGCAGACCAGACGGACCTTGAGGCGCACCAGGTCGGACGAGCGCGCCCGCCTGACGACCTGTTCGGCCTCAACGGTCGCGGCGGAGGCCTGCAGAACCCTGGTGTGCACTTCGAGGACATCGTCGAGGCGCGCGGGCGCGAGAAAATCCATCGTGCAATGACGCACCGCGAAGGCGACGCCTTCGTTGTCCATCAGCTCGCTGTGATCGATGCCGAGGTCGCGCAGCATTTCGGTGCGCGCCCGCTCGGTGAATTTGAGGTAGTTGGCGTAATAGACCACGCCTCCGGCATCGGTGTCCTCGTAATAGACCCGCAGTGGATAAACGTGGACCCCGTTCCCGAAGGGCTGGGCGGGCTCAGGCATTCTCACCCTCCTCCGACGCGGCCCAATCGGCGGGCGCGGCGTCGAGAAGTTCGAGCTGCGGGGTGGTCCCGGGCGGCGGCTCGAGATCGAGATGGCGCCAGCCCCGTTCCCCCAGCATGCGCCCGCGCGGCGTGCGCTGTAGGAAGCCCTGTTGGATGAGGTAGGGCTCGATCACGTCCTCGAGGGCGTCGCGCTGCTCCGAGAGCGCCGCCGCCAGGGTCTCGACGCCGGCCGGCCCGCCGCCATAGTGGTCGGCAAGGCAGCGCAAATACCGCCGGTCCATGGCGTCGAGCCCGCTCTCATCCACCTCGAGCCGGTTGAGCGCGGCATCGGCGAGGGCGGCGTCGATCGGCGAGGTCTTGGCAACCTCGGCGAAATCGCGCACCCGGCGCAACAGCCTCTCGGCGACCCGGGGCGTGCCGCGGGCGCGCCGGGCGATCTCGCGCGCGCCGTCATTGTCGAGCTCCATGCCCAGCACCTGTCTGCCGCGGCGGACGATTTGCTCCAGCTCGTCGACGTCGTAGAACGAGAGCCTCAGCGGAATGCCGAAGCGTTCCCTGAAGGGCGTGGTGACGAGGCCCGTGCGCGTCGTCGCCCCGACCAGCGTGAAGGGCGGCAGGTCGATCCGCACCGAGCGGGCGCCGGGCCCCTCGCCGATGATGAGATCGAGTTGGAACTCCTCCATCGCCGGGTAGAGGACCTCCTCGACCGCGGGGTGGAGCCGGTGAATTTCGTCGATGAACATCACGTCGCGGGGCTGGAGATTGGTGAGCAGCGCGGCGAGATCGCCGGATTTGGCGACCACCGGCCCCGAGGTGGCGTGAAATCCGACGCCGAGCTCGCGGGCGACGATCTGCGCAAGGGTCGTCTTGCCGAGCCCCGGCGGCCCCGACAGCAGCACGTGGTCGAGGGCTTCCCGCCGGCCCCGGGCGGCGTCGATGAAGACCCTCAGGTTCTCGCACACCTTGCCCTGGCCGATGAACTCGGCAAGGGTCTGCGGGCGAAGCCTCGCCCCGGCGGCGTCCTCTCGGGAATATTCCGGCGCCACCGTGCGGCCGTCACTCATGGCTTAACCCCACTCAGCTCACCCCCACTCAACTTTTAATCCCAGGGCCGAGCTCCTTGAGCCCGGCCCGAATCAGCTCCTCGACGGGCGCGCTTCCCCCGAGGCGCCGGGCGACGCCGGCGATTGCGCCGAAGGCCTCGACGCGCTTATACCCGAGGTTGACGAGCGCCGAGACCGCGTCCGCCGCAGCGCCGTCCGGAGCGAATGCGCCGGCCGCGACGCCCGCGCCGTCGCCGGCGCCGACCGCCACGGCTGTCGCGGCGCCCACGGCAAGCTCGCCGACCCTGTCCCGGAGCTCGCTCAGGATGCGCCCGGCGAGCTTCGCGCCGACGCCGCTCGCCTGACTCAGGGCGGCGCGGTCCTGGGCGGCGATGACCTGGGCGAGTTCCCCAGCCGGCAGCACCGTGAGGATCGCCAGCGCCACCTTCGCGCCCACGCCCTGCACCGTGGTCAGCAGGCGGAACCAGTCGCGCTCGGCCCTGTCTTCGAAGCCGTAAAGGTGGATGTGGTCCTCGCGCACATGAGTCTCGATATAAAGACTCGCCGGCCGGCCCGCGGGGCCAAGCCCGGCAAGGGTGCGGCCCGAAGCGAACACGCGGTAGCCGACGCCGCCGACGTCGATGACGGCCCAGTCCTCGCCGCTCGCCTCGAGTAGGCCCGTGAGCTTCGCGATCACCGCGCCCGCTCCGCCCGCGCCCCGCCCCGTGCCGCCGCCGGCCGAGGGCGGCTTGCGGTGTGATGGGCATGACAGATCGCCACCGCCAGGGCGTCGGCGGCATCGGCGCTCTCGAGTTCAACACCGCGCAGCAAGGCGCGCACCATCATGGCAACCTGTCTCTTCGCCGCATGGCCGTTGCCCACCACGGACTTCTTGACGAGGTTGGGGGCATATTCGCTGACCGCATGGCCTGCCCGGGCCGGAACCAGCAGGACGACGCCGCGCGCGAGCCCGAGCTTGAGGGTCGAGGCCGGATTGCGGTTCACGAAGGTTTCCTCGACCGCCGTCTCGTCGGGCTTATACTCGGCGAACACCCGGCTTAAGCCGTCGAACAGCTGGACCAGCCGGGCCGGGGTATCCAGCTCGCCGTCGGAGCGCACCACGCCGCTGCCCGCGTGCCGCAAATGGTTGCCTTCCACATCGATGACCCCCCAGCCGGTCACCCGCAGCCCGGGGTCGAGTCCCATCAGTCTCATGCCAACTGCCTCAGCCAAGCCTTCTTGTCCAAGAGCCCGCGGCTCCATTCAGGCGCTCAAGTCTTTCATGACCTCGTCGGCGACCTCGTAATTCGCCGAAACGGCGCGCACGTCTTCGTCGTCATCGAGGGCCTCGAGCAGCCTGAACAGGGGCTCGGCCGCATCGTCGCCGACCGCGACCGTGGTCTGGGGCCGCCAGACGAGACCCGCGCTCAACGGCGGTCCGAATTTGGCCTCCAACGCCTGCGCAACGGCATTGAAATCGCCGGGCGCACAGATGACTTCGTGTCCGGCCTCGCTCGACTCCACGTCCCGCGCCCCGGCGTCGAGCGCCGCTTCGAACATTTCGTCCGCCGACGCGCTCTCCGGTGGATAGGCGACGCTGCCGACTCGGTCGAACAGGAAACTCACACTGTTGGTCTCGCCGAGCGACCCGCCGTGCCTGCCGAACGCGGCGCGGAGCCCGGCGGCCGTGCGGTTGCGGTTGTCGGTCAAGGCCTCGACGATGATGGCGACGCCTCCGGGGCCATAGCCTTCGTAACGGATCTCGTCGAAACCGGCGTCTTCGCCGCCGCCGGCCCCGCGCTCAATCGCGCGCTCCATCGTGTCCTTCGGCATGTTCGCCGCCTTGGCCGCCGCGATCGCCGAGCGCAGCCTGGGGTTGGCCGTCGGATCGGGGCCCAAGCGCGCCGCCACCGCAAGCTCGCGGTTCAGCTTGCCAAACACCTTGGCGCGTCTGGCATCCTGGGCGCTCTTGCGATACATGATGTTCTTGAACTGGGAATGACCCGCCATCCGCAGTCGACCCCTAAGTCCTGAGAGAAAGCCCGGCCCTTATACCATATGTTGTGGAGAAACGCACGATATCGCGTTCCCTGCTAACAGAGCAATATGGCGACAATGGGGCGTCAGAATGCAAACAGCGTTCTGACGCCCCCCGTATTGCTTGCGCCCGGACTTTTCGGCCGCCCTCAAGCACGGCGCCCGCCCCGTTACCGGCAGCAACTTCAACCGCCCCGGCGCGTCGCCATCGAAAATGTTCCGCGCACAGAAAAGCCGGTTTCCGCCGGTCCCGTCAAGAGAAACAAGCGTACCAAGGATGTCGGGGCGGTCGTTACGGAAGCGCCGAGAGGCGTTGTGGCGTCGAGCACCGCCGCGGCAAACCGCGGGGGCCGCTAATCGGGCCAGCAGGCGGCAAGGCGCCCGCCGATGCGCAGGGGCGCGACGCGAACCGCCAAACCCGTCTTATCGTCGGTCTCGGCGAAGACGGCGCACATGGTGGCCTCGCCCTTGGCCGGCTGCAGGCGCCCCTTGCGCATCTTGGTGATGAAACGGGCGACCGCCTCCTCCTTTTGCATGCCGATCACCGAATCGTAATCGCCGCACATGCCGACGTCGGTCAGATAGGCGGTGCCCCCCGGCAGGATCTGGGCGTCCGCCGTGGGCACGTGGGAGTGCGTCCCCACCACCAGCGAGACCCGCCCGTCGAAGGCGTGGCCCATGGCCATCTTCTCGCTGGTCGCCTCGCCATGGACGTCGATCACGATGGCATCGAGCGTCGCGCCGAGCCTGTGGTTCTCGAGCACGTCCTCGACGCGGGCGAAGGGATCGTCCAGCGGGTCCATGAACAGCCGCGTCATGACGTGGACCACCAGGACCTTGCGTCCGCCCGAGGCCTCGAACACCCCGGCGCCGCGCCCCGGCGTTCTGGCGGGAAAGTTGTGGGGGCGCAACAGCCTCTTGTCCGTCTCGATGTAGGCAACGATTTCGTCCTGATCCCACGCGTGATTCCCGGTGGTGATCACGTCCGCGCCGGCCTCGTAAAACTGCTGGCAGATCTTTTCCGTGATGCCGAAGCCGCCGGCGGCGTTCTCGCCGTTGACGATGACGAAATCGAGCGCGAGCTTTTTGCGAATCCCGGGAAGGTTGGCCAAGACCGCCTCGCGCCCGGTGCGCCCCACCACGTCGCCGCAGAACAACACCTTCATTTTCGCTCGATCCTAATCGCCCCTTGCTCGGTCACGACCCAGTCGAGCCGCTCATCGGAACGGTCATGGGGCACGGAGTCCACCTGCTGCGCCGCATAAGCCGCGCCCACCGAGATCACCTCGGCTTGCGCCCGCAGGGCCCTCAGCGTGCGGTCGTAATACCCGGCGCCGCGGCCAAGCCGACGGCCTTCGCGATCGTAAGCGAGCAGCGGCACGACCACGACATCGGGCCTGAGCTCGGGCGCGTCGGCCGGGGGCGCGGGGATGCCGTAAGCGCCCGGCATGAGGGCCGCGCCCGGCCGCCATGCGCGAAAGACGAGCGGCCGGTTGCGCCCCGCGATCATGGGAAGGGCGCAAACGTAGCCCGCGTCGTGCAGATGCCGCATCAGCGGGCGGATCTCCATCTCCTCGCCGACGGGCCAGTAACCGGCCACCACCGCTTTCTCAGGGAGGGGAATCGCGGCGAGGAACCGGCGTTCGAAGAGTTCGCCGGCGCCTTGGCCCGCGGCCTCGAAGGCCGCGCGGCGAATGGCCGCCACTTTCGCCCTCAGCGCTCCTTTTTCTTCGGCAAGGCTCATGACTCCGGCCCCCGCGCACCTCGCTTCCGTCTTACCGGCGACCGGATCGAAGATGCTAGTACTCACTTTCATAGATAAGGTACTACATATGATCGTCATTTCGCGACCTCCCGCCAGCAAGCGTCGCGCCGGCGATGCGGGGTTTCCAGATTCTGGAAACCGTCAAGCGGCGCGAGAGCCCTCCGGAGGGCGCGAAAAGCGACCCTGCGGGCGGCCTTGCACGCCCTTCGGGCGTCGTCGCGCGGCCCTTGTGATGGGCCAGCATCACGGCGGACCACGCTCCT
>CBESNX010000025.1:0-12611 GCA_965531025.1 uncultured bacterium | reverse complement strand
GCGCGGGGCCACGCGGCGGCGCGGGGGCTTGCGCCCCTTGCTCGGGCGGCCTGCCGAAATTCGCGACCTCAACGCGGCCATCAGGACCGCAGCGGGCTTGGTCATGGCTTCACCCTCGTGACGCCCGCGCGCCCGGGCCGGCCGATGCGGCGGATTTCCCATTCCAGGCGCACGCCCGTGGTCTCGTAGACCCGGCGGCGGACCTCCTCGCCCAGCGCCTCGATATCGGCGGCGGTGGCCTCGCCGGTGTTGATCAGGAAGTTGCAATGCTGTTCGGACACCCTGGCCCCGCCGATCGTCAGGCCCCGGCAGCCGGCGGCGGTGATCAATTCCCAGGACTTCTTGCCCTGCGCCTTCGGGTCCGTGGGGTTGAGGAAGGTGCTGCCGCCCGTCCTCGTGCGCAACGGCTGGCTTGCGCCGCGCGCGGCCTGGATTTCGTCCATGCGCCGGGCGATTTCCGTTCTGTCGCCGCTTTTGCCCCTGAGCGTCGCGCCGGTGAAGATCCAGTCCCCGGGCGCCGAGCAATGGCGGTAGGAGAAGCCGAGCTCCTTGAGCGTCAGTTTGTGCCGGGTCCCGGCGGGGTCCAGGGCCTCGGCGATCACGGTCGCGTCCTTCATCTCGCGGCCGTAGGCGCCGCCATTCATTCTGAGCGTCCCGCCGATGGTGCCGGGAATGCCGCTCAGAAACTCGAGCCCGGTGACGCCCGCGTTGCGGGCCGCGATGGCGACGCTGAGGTCGAGCGCCGCCGCGCCGGCGTTGACATCGACGCCCGCGATCTCGATTCCCGTAAAGCCCCGGCCCAGTCGGATGACGACCCCTTCCACGCCGCCGTCGCGCACGAGCAGGTTCGAGCCGACCCCGATCACGGTCACCGGCACGTCCTTGGGCTTTGCCATCAGGAAACCGGAGAGGTCGCCCACATCGGCGGGCCGGAACATGACCTCGGCCGGGCCGCCGACCCGGAACCAGGTGAAGCGCGATAGGTCGGCGTTGGCGCTATACCTCCCGCGCACCGGCGGCAGCCGGTCGAGCAGGGAATCCGCCCGCTTGACCCCGGGCATCATGTCCCCGCCCCCAGGTTCGCCCGATCCCCGCCCGAGAGGCGCTCGAGCTCGGCGGGCAGCGCCTGGGCCCAGTTGGTTATGCTGCCGGCCCCCAAGCACACGACGAGGTCGCCAGGACCCGCGATGTCGCGGACAAGCGGCGCCAGGGCCTTGGCGCGGTCGAGGGAGACGACGTTGCGGTGCCCGCGGGTGCGCAGGCCTTCCACCAGGCTGTCCCGGTTGACCCCTTCGATCGGCGCTTCGCCGGCGGCGTAAACGTCGGCGACGATGACGGTATCGGCGTCGTTGAAGCAGGTGCAGAAGTCCTCGAACAGAGCTTTGAGCCGGGTGAACCGGTGGGGCTGGATGACGGCGATGACGCCGCCGCCGTAGGCCTCGCGCGCGCCCTTCAGCACCGCCGCGATTTCGACCGGGTGGTGGGCGTAGTCGTCGACGACGGTGACGCCCGAGGCCTCTCCGGTCTTGGTGAAGCGCCGTTTCACGCCCGCGAAACCGGCGAGGGACTTGCGCACGGTCTCGTCGTCGATTCCCATCTCGCCCGCGACGGCGATGGCGGCCAAGGCGTTCTGGACGTTGTGGGCACCCAGCATCGGCAGCTCGAGCCGTTCGAGCGTGCGGCTCTCGTCCGCGGCGCGGTCGGCGATCACCACGTCGAACGAGGTCGCCTCGGGGGCGAAGACGATATTGACGGCGCGGATGTCGGCCTGGGGGCTCATGCCGTAGGTCACGATTTTGCGGTCCGAGACGCGCGGGATCATGGCCTGAACCTCGGGATGGTCGATGCACAGCACCGCAAACCCGTAGAAGGGGATGTTCTCGACGAACGAGACGAAGGCCTGGCGCAGGGTGTCGAAATCCTTGTAGAAATCGAGGTGCTCGGCGTCGATGTTGGTAACCACGGCGATGATGGCGGGCAGTTTCACGAAGGTGCCGTCCGATTCGTCCGCCTCCACCACCATCCAGTCGCCGGCGCCGAGCCGGGCGTTCGAGCCATAGGCGTTGAGAATCCCGCCGATGATCGCGGTCGGGTCGTGGCCCGCCACCTCGAGCATCGCCGCGATCAGCGAGGTGGTCGTCGTCTTGCCGTGGGTCCCGCCGACCGCGATCGACCACTTGAGCCGCATCAGCTCGGCCAGCATCTCGGCGCGCCGCACCACGGGGACAAGCCGGGCCTTCGCGGCGGCCACCTCCGGATTGTCCGGCTTGATCGCGGAAGACGTCACCACCACCCGGGCCTCGCCCATATTGTCCGCCGCATGGCCGATCGAGACCGGAATGCCGAGCCTGGCGAGGCGCCTGACATTGGCGCTCTCGGCGGTGTCGCTGCCCTGGACCCGATACCCCAGGTTGTGGAGGATCTCGGCGATGCCGCTCATGCCGATGCCGCCGATGCCGACGAAGTGAATGGTGCCGATGGAAAGCGGCAGCGCCCTCATGCCGCCTCCTCCCGGACGCCGGGATCCGGATTCGGCGCTTGCCGGCCGTTGGACGGACACAGGCTCACGACCAGGTCGGCCAGTCTCGCCGCCGCGTCCGGGCGGCCCAAGGCGCGGGCGCGTTCGGCCATCCGCCTCAGGCCCAATGGACTGTCGAGCCACAATTTCAGCCGCGCCGCCAGCGTATGCGGCGTGAATTTCGTCTGTGGCACGAGCACGGCGGCGCCCGCGGCCTCGGCGGCGCGGGCATTGGCCGTCTGGTGATCGTCCATGGCGTGGGGGAGGGGCACCAGGATCGCGGGCCTGCCGGCGGCGGCCAGTTCCGCCACGGTCGAGGCGCCGGAGCGGCAGATCACGAGATGGGCGTTGCCGAGCTTTTCCGGCATGTCCTCGAAAAATGCGGCAAGCTCCGCCTTCAAGCCCAAATTCGCATAGGTCTTGCGGACCCGCTCGAGATCCTCGGGCCGGCACTGCTGGCTGAGTTGCAGGCGCGCCCGCAAGCTTCGGGTCAGGCGCGCCAGGCCCGCCGGAATCACGTCGCTGAAGACGGCGGCCCCCTGGCTTCCGCCCAGCACCAGCACAAGCATCGGGCCGCCTTTGGGGATCGGGGGATAGGGTTGGTCCCTGATCGCCAGAATCCCCTTGCGGACGGGATTGCCGGTCAGCGTCACCTTGGGGCGGGTCTCCGGCCGGATCCCGCCGACATCCTGAAACGAGGTGGCGATCGCGGTCACCCCGCGCGCGAGCAAACGGTTGGCGCGCCCGAGCAGGGCGTTCTGTTCGTGAATCACGGTGGCGAAGTGCGCGCGGGTCGCCGCCAGCACGGTGGGGACCGAGACATAACTGCCGAAGCCGACGACGACGCTGGGGTTGAGTTCGCGCAACAACTTGCGCGCCTGCCATGCGCCGAGCGCGAGTTCGGCCGCGCCGCGCAGGCGCTGGCCGAGGCCGCCCGTCGTGACCCGGCCGGCCCGGATCTGATGGGTGTCCACCGCTTCGAGATCGCCGCCATAGCCGCCGCGCCGGTCCGTGAAAAGCGCCAGCGTGTAGTCGCGGGCGCGAAGCTCGCGGGCCAGCGCCTCGGCCGGAAACAGATGGCCGCCCGTGCCGCCCGCGACCAGGATGATGGGATTGGGCCAGGGTCGACTCTTACCCGGAGCCATCACACCTCTCCCCAGCCGGCGCGCCGCCGGGTCAGGGCCAGCACCATCCCCATGCAAAGCGAAACCCCCAAAAGCGACGAGCCGCCGTAGGAGATGAAGGGCAACGTCAAGCCCTTGGTCGGCATGAGATTAAGCGTGGACGCCATGTGGATGAGCGCCTGCAGGCCGAACTGGACCAAAAGCCCCGTGACGGCGAGCAGGATGAACAGGTTGTTTTCCTGGAGCGTGCGGGAAAATCCCCGCAACACCACGAAGGCGAACAGCGAGACGATGAGCAGGCACGCGATCAGCCCGAGCTCCTCGCCGGCCACGGCGAAGATGAAGTCGGAGTGGGCGTCGGGGAGAAACTCTTTCACCTTGCCCTCCCCCGGGCCGCGCCCGAACAGCCCGCCATTCATGAAGGCCTCGAGCCCCGTGTTCACCTGGTAGCTGTCGCCCGCGCTCGGGTCGAGGAAGCTGTCGATGCGGCTGGCGACATGGGGAAAGGTGTAATAGGCCCCGGCGAGCGCCACGAGACCCAGCGCCATGAGCAGCCCGGCCCAGACGAGGGGCATTCCCGCGACCAAGAGCTGCGCGAAAAACACCCCGGAAACGACGCCGACCATGCCCATATCGGGTTGCAGCAACAAAAGCGCGGTCACGGCGAGGTAGAACACCGCCGCAACCAGATAACCGGGAAAATCCTGGCCCAGCCGCTGGACCGAGATCATCCAGGCGGCGAATATGGCGAAGCCGGGCTTCATGAACTCCGAGGGCTGAAGGGAGAGCTCGCCGACGCCGATCCAGCGTTTCGCCCCCTTGATCTCGATGCCCGCAAACAGGGTGAGCGTCATGAGGACGAGCGCACCCAGGAAGACGAGGGTGCCGAGGCGGCGCACGTGGCGCGGGTGAATGAGTGATGTGGCGAGGATGACGAGCAAGGCCGGCGCCAGGTAGGCCAGCTGGTGGCGCACGAAATAGAAGGAATCGCGGCCGATGCGCTCGGCCACCGCCGGGCTCGCGGCCATGATCAGCGTCACGCCGAATCCGATGAGCATCAAAACGGCCGCCAGGCTCCAGCGGTCGACCGTCCACCACCAGCGGCTCAAGACCGAGGTGTCGGTGCGGGCAAGGACGCTCATTGCGGCGCCCCCCTCGATGGCGCGCCGCCGGCTTTCTTGGCCGCGCCGGGCAGGGCCATGACCATCCTCCGGAAGGCGTCGCCGCGGGCCTCGAAATTCTCGAACTGGTCGAAGGACGCGCAGGCGGGGGAAAGCAGCACAACCGCCCCCGGCCGCTTGTCGCCCTCCGCCAGCCCGCGGGCCTGGCCGAGGGCGGTCTCGAGGTCTCCCGCAACGGTGCAGGGGACCTTGCCCTCGAGAGTGCGGGCGAAACCCGGCGCCGCCTCGCCGATCAAAAAGGCGTGAACGATGCGCGGGAAATAGGGCCGAAGCGAATCGATGCCGCCTTGCTTGGGCTGACCGCCCGCGATCCAGTAAATGACGGCGTAGCACTCGAGCGCCCGGGCCGCGGCCTCGGCGTTGGTCGCCTTGCTGTCGTTGACGTAGCGCACGTCCGAGATGGTTGCGACCGGCTCTTGGCGGTGAGGAAGTCCCGGATAGCTCAGCAGCGCGGCGGAAACGAGCTTTGCGCCGATCCCGGCGCCGCGCGCGACCGCGAAAGCGGCGGCCGCGTTCTGCCGGTTGTGCACCCCGGGAAGCGCCGCGGCGGGGCCGAGATCGACGATCGGCGCGTCCTTGCCTTCGGTGTCGTCATAGAGCGTGGCACCATCGACATAAACCCCTCGCGCCACCTTGCCGCCGGCCGAGATGGGGATGATCCTGCGGTCGCCCCGCGCCGCGAGTTGGGCGCGGATCTCCCGGCAATGGTCGTCGTCGACGCCGATGACGGCGACGCTGTTGGTCCTGGCGCGCTCGAAGACGCGCCGCTTGGCCGCCACGTATCCCTCCATGCCGCCGTGGCGGTGGAGATGATCGGGACTGATGTTGATCAGGACCGCGATGTCGAAGACGTCCGCGAAGATCAGCTCGAGCTGGTAGGACGAGAGTTCGAGGACATAAACGCCCGCCGCGCCGAGGGGATCCAGGGCCAGCGCCGGCGGGCCGAGATTGCCGCCAAGCACCGCCTCCAGCCCGGCCGCGGCGAAAATGTGGCCGATCAGCGCCGTGACGGTGGACTTGCCGTTGGTGCCGCTCACGCCGATGAACCGGGCCTCGTCCTGGGAACGGGCGAGGAGCTCGATGTCGCAGACGATCTCGAGACCCGCCTCGCGCGCCTTTGCCGCCACCGGGTGGGGCTCGGGATGGGTGTGGGGGATGCCCGGGCTCAGCACCAGAGTTTTGAGGCCGGCAAGATCGCTTCGATGGAGGTCGACGAGGGGAACGTCGGCGGCCTTGGCCGCGTTGCGCTGGGCCTCACTGTCGTCCCAGGCGAGGACATCGGCGCCGCTGGCGAGGAGCGCCCTGGCCGCCGCAAGGCCCGACTTGCCCAGGCCCAGTACGGCGATCGTGGAACCGGCGGCGGCGGGGATGGGGATCATGGCCGCGCGCCTCACTCACCTCAGCTTCAGGGTCGCAAGCCCGGCCAGCGCCAGGATCGACGCGATGATCCAGAAACGGATCACGATGGTGGACTCGGCCCAGCCCTTCTTCTCGAAGTGATGATGCAGGGGCGCCATGCGGAAGACGCGCTTGCCCGTGAGCTTGAACGAGGTGACCTGGACGATCACCGACACGGTCTCCAGCACGAACAACCCGCCGATGATGGCCAGCACCAGCTCGTGCTTGGTGATCACGCTGATCGTGCCCAGGGCGCCGCCGACGGAGAGCGAGCCCGTGTCGCCCATGAACACCATGGCCGGCGGCGCGTTGAACCACAAGAATCCCAGGCCCGCGCCCACCAGCGCGCCGCAGAAGACAGCCAGTTCCCCCGCGCCCGGCACCATGTGGATTTGCAGGTAACCGGCGAAGATCGCGTGACCGGTGAGGTAGGTGATCAGCGCGAAGCACCCGGCGGCGATCATGACGGGTCCGATGGCAAGGCCGTCGAGGCCGTCGGTGAGGTTCACCGCGTTCGAGGCGCCGACGATGACGAACACCGCCATCGGCAGGAACCCCCAGCCGAGATCGATGAGCACGTTCTTGAAGAAAGGTACGGCGAGACTCGTCGCCAGAGGCTCGCGCGTGATGTCCATGATCCAGATGGTGGCGGCCCCCGCGACCAGGATCTGGGCCAGCAGCTTGACCGCGGCGGGCAGGCCGTGGTGGCTGCGCCGGGTGAGCTTGAGGTAATCGTCGGCGACCCCGATCACGCCGAAGCCCAGGGTCACGGTCAGCACCGCCCAGACATAGCCGTTTCCGAGATCGGCCCAGAGCAGCGTGCCGATCGCCACGCCGAGAAGGATGATGAACCCCCCCATGGTGGGGGTGCCCGCCTTGGTCAGCAGGTGGTTTTCCGGGCCGTCCGCGCGGATCGGCTGGCCCTCGGACTGGCGCTTGCGCAGCCAGCTGATCACCATCGGGCCGAAGATGAAGCTCACCAACAGCGCCGTGAACACCGCGCTGCCCGTGCGGAAGGAGATATAGCGAAACAGGTTGAAGACGCTGACCTGATCCGACAGGGGATAGAGAAGATCGAACAGCATCGCGCCGCGGCCTCCTCAGTTCTCGTTGACCGCGGATCTGGGGGCCGACCCTGCGCTGAGGAGCGCATCGACGATGCAGGCCATGCGGCTCGCCTGCGAGCCCTTGACGGCGACCACGTCGCCGGGCTTGACGAGGGTGCGCACCAGCGGTGCGAGGTCTTCCGCCTTGCAGGCATGACCGCCCCTCATAAGGCGCGGCAGGGCGTCCTGGAGGTGCACCATGTCCCTGCCGGCGGTGCACACCAGGTCGATCCCGGCCTTGATCAGGTCGCCGGCGAGTGAGGCGTGAAGGCGCGGCGAGTCGGGGCCGAGCTCGAGCATGTCGCCAAGAACGGCGATGCGGCGCCCGCCGGCCCCGGTCGGTGCCGTGGCCAGCACCTCGAAAGCTGCGCCCATGGAGACGGGGCTCGCGTTGTAGCTTTCGTCGAGCAGCGTGAAGCTGCCGCCGGCAAGCGGCACGATGTGCCGCTCGCCACGCCCTTTCGGTGCCTGCATGGCCTCGAGCGCCGCCGCGGCGGCCTCGACGTCGGCCCCCGCCGCCCGAACGGCGGCGAGAACCGCGAGACTGTTGATCGCCCAATGTCGGCCAGGCACGCCCAGCCGGTAGGTGATCCGGTGGCCCTCGATATCGACCGCAAGGCGGCTCGCGCCGGGCTCGGGCACATAGTCGATCAGGCGCGCCTCGGCCGCCTCGGCCATACCAAAGCCGACGATGCGATCGACGCCCCCGGCGCGCGCCGCGTCCGCCAGGGTGTCGAAATACGCGTTATCCCGGTTGAGAATGGCGGTGCCGCCGTCCATGCCGACGAAAATTTCGGCCTTGGCCGCGGCAATCTCGTCGACCGACTTGAAGAACGCGGTGTGCACCCCCTCGACGGTGGTGACGATCGCCGTATGGGCGCGCGCCAGCCTGCTCAGCGGCACGATCTCGCCCGCGTCGTTCATGCCGATCTCGAAGACGCCGTACGCGGCGTCCTTCGGCATGCGGGAAAGCGACAGCGGCACGCCCCACTGGTTGTTGAGGCTGCCCGCGTTGGCGGCGGTCCTTCCTTGACCGGCCAGCGCCAGTTGCAACGCCGCCTTGGTGCCGGTCTTGCCGACGCTCCCCGTAACCGCGATGATGTGGGCGTGCGCCCGCTCACGCGCCGCGCGGGCGAGGTCGTTGAGCCCGGTGAAGGTGTCGCCGGCGATCAGGAGCGGCGCGCCCTCGGGCAGTCCCCGGGGGATGCGGCTCACCATCGCCGCCGCGCCGCCGCGCGCGAGGGCCTCGGCGACGAATTCATGGGCGTCGACCTTCGGCCCCTTGATGGCGACGAACAGATCCCCCGGCCGAACGGTACGGCTGTCGATCGAGACGCCCGAGGCTTGCCACGGTTGCGTGCTGTAGCCGCCGGTCGCCGCGTCCGCGTCGGCCGATGTCCACAATGGCGGCGCAACCGTCATGGCGCACCGCCGATCCTTTGCACCGCGGCCCGGACCGTGGCCGCGTCCTCGAAGGGGATGGTCTCGGTGCCCACGATCTGGCCTTGTTCGTGGCCCTTGCCCGCCACCACCAGCAGGTCGCCCGGGTCGAGCGCGTTGACCGCGGCGGCGATGGCTTGGGCGCGATCGCCGATCTCGCGCGCGCCCGGCGCGGCGTCCAGGATCTGGCGGCGAATCGCGGCGGCATCCTCGCCGCGGGGATTGTCGTCGGTGACATAGACGAGGTCCGCGAGCTCGCTGGCGATTCTCCCCATCTCGGGGCGCTTTCCGGCATCGCGCTCGCCGCCGCAGCCGAAGACGACGCCGAGGCGCGCTTTCGCATGGGGCCTCAGCGCCCGCAGGACATGGGCCAGCGCGTCCGGGGTGTGGCCGTAGTCCACGTAGATCGGGGCGCCGTTGGGATGGCGCGCGGCAAGCTGCATGCGTCCGGGCACGCCCTCGAGCGCCTCGAGCGCCGCCACGCAGGGCTCCGCCTCGGCGCCGCAGGCGATCACGAGGGCGAGGGCGCAGAGCGCGTTCATCGCCTGGAAGGCGCCCACGAGCCCGAGGCGCGCCTCGAACGTCGCGCCCGCGAGCGCGAGCGTCAGCCTCTGTCCGTCGCCAAGGGGTTCGAGCTGGGTGAGCGTGACGTCCGCGCCCTTGAGCCCGAAGCTCGCGACGCGGTGACGGCGCGCTTCCGAGAGCTCTCGCAAGGGTCCGAATTCCGGGACGTCGGCGTTGAGCACCGCGACGCCGCCCGGCGGCAGGATGGCCTCGAACAAGCGCCGCTTGGCCGCAAGATACGCCTCAAAGGTGCCGTGATAATCGAGATGGTCGCGGGAGAGATTGGTAAAGGCCGCGGCGGTCAACTTAACACCGTCGAGCCGGTGCTGGTCGAGCCCGTGGCTCGAGGCCTCGAGCGCCAGGTGCTCGACGCCGCTGCGCTTGAGATCCGCAAGGCTTCGGTGCAAGGCCACCGGATCGGGCGTCGTCAGCGCGCCCTGAATCTCGGCGCCGGGCGCCGCGAGGCCCAGGGTGCCAAGGCTCGCCGCCTTATGGCCCAGGCGGGTCCAGATCTGACGCGCGAAGGAAATGACCGAGGTCTTGCCATTGGTTCCCGTCACCGCGGCGATGGTGTCTGGCTGAGGCCCGGAATAACGCGCCGCCATCAGGGCAAGGCGGCGGCGCGGGTTATCGTCGGTGATCACGGCGAGCGGCCGGCCGGCCTGCTCGCGCGCGGCCGGCGGGATGGCGGTGCCTGGCGGCGCGAGAATCGCGGCGGCGCCGCGACTTGAGGCCTCGCCGATGAAGTCGCGTCCGTCGGCGCGGCCTCCCTTAAGCGCGGCGAAGAGGTAGCCGGGGCGGACCTCGCGGGAATCGGAGGTCAGGCCGAGAATCTCCACATCCCTTACGGTGCTCTTCTCTGCCGCTTCCTGTGCCAAGTGCTCTGCCAACCCGTTTGCCTCTCCGTTGCAAAGCTCAGAAAGACGCAACGCGGCGCCTCCACGGATTGATTTCGACGAACATCTTGCGCCGGATGGCCGGCAGATTTTCGTCGAGGGGCGCGATGCCCAGAATGGGCCCCAAACGCCTGATGGTGCGGCCCACGATGGGGGCGGCGACCCAGCCGCCGGTGGCGTAACCCAGGGTCTGCTTGGTGCCCTGGGGCTCGTCGAGCACCGCGAGCACCACGTAGCGCGGCGCGGTCATGGGAAAGGCCCCGACGAAGGAGGACAGCCTGGCCTTGCGCCTGTACCCGCGCCCGCCCGTTTTCTCCGCCGTGCCGGTCTTGCCGCCCACGAGGTAGCCGAGGGCGGCCGCCTTCCTGCCGGTGCCGCGCTCCACCACCAGGCGCATGAGCCGGCACATCTGCGCCGACGTGCGGGCGGAAAGGACGCGCACGCCCCGATCCTCATCACCCGGCATGCGCTTGATCAGGGTCGCCGGACGCAGGATGCCGCCGTTGACGACGGCGGCCGAGGCGACGGCAAGCTGCAAGGGACTGACGGCAAGTCCATAGCCGAAGCCGATGGTCATGGTGTTGATGTCGCGCCAGGGATGAGGGACGATCGGCGGCCCCACCTCCGGCAGCTCTATGCGCGCCGGGCTGAGAAATCCGAGCTTGCCGAGGTACCTCTTCTGTTCCCTGGTGCCGACGTCGAGCGCCATCTTGGCGGCGCCGATGTTCGACGAATACATGAAGATTTCGGGCACCGAAAGCCACCGGTTCTTGGGCTTGAAATCGTTGATGAGGAAGCGGGCGATCCGGATCGGCTTGCTGGCGTCGTAGCCGCCGCGCAACGTTACGGCGCCTGAATCCAGGGCCATCGCCAGGGTGAAGATCTTGAACGTCGAGCCCATCTCGTAGACGCCGAGCGTGCTGCGGTTGAACCTTGCGTTTGGGGGCTGGGCGCCGGGGTTGTTGGGATCGAAATCGGGCAGCGACACCATCGCCGCGACCTCGCCCGTATGCGCGTTGAGGATGATCCCGGCGGCGCCGAGGGCCCGGAAATTCACCATCGCCGCCCGCAGTTCCTGGCGCAGAAGGTGCTGGAGGCGCACGTCGAGGGAAAGCACGAGCGGTTTGGTGCCGCCGCGCAGCACTTCGTCGAAGGACTTCTCGACGCCGGCGAGGCCCTTGTTGTCGATGCCGGCGAAGCCCAACACGTGGGGGGCCAGCCGCCCGTGAGGATAGACCCGGCGCTCTTCGCGCTGGAAATAGAGGCCCGGAATGCCGAGGCGGTTCACCGCGTACTGCTGCCGCGGCGTGAGGTGCCGGCGCAGCCAGACAAAGCTGCGGGCGGAGGTCAGCTTGCCGAGGACGTCCGCCCGGCTGAGCTCCGGCAGCGCGCGCGTCAGCTTGGCCGCCGCTTCCTCGGCATCGAGCACGTGGCGCGGGTTGGCATAGAGCGAAGCCGTCGCCAGCGATGTCGCCAGCAATACGCCGTTGCGGTCGACGATGTCGGCGCGCTCGGCCTGCCAGGAAGTGGACGGCGCGGCGTCGGCAAGGCGGGGTTCGTTGCCCTGCTTGACGACCGTCACATACCCCACGCGCCCGGCGACGACCAGGAAAACGAGGCCGAACAACGCGCCCGCCATCAAAAGCCGGTTGCGCCCCGTTTCCATCATCTGCTTGCGGGCGTCGTCGAGGCGCAGCCGGCGCTCGTCGTCGGCCACCGCTGAAGCGCCTCCCGGGGAATTGAGCGAGTTGCCGCGCTCGCGGCCGGTCATCGCGTCATTCCCACCGGGGTAAGGTTGGAGGCGGGTGGCCGCCGGGAGGTCGGAACCGCCGGCATGGCTTTGGTCGGGGATCCAAGCTTCGCCGGGGGCGCGGCGCGCAGGGGAAGGTCGGCGATGGTGCCGATCTGGGGCGTG
Organism: uncultured bacterium; assembly: GCA_965531025.1. GTDB lineage: Bacteria > Pseudomonadota > Alphaproteobacteria > SMXQ01 > SMXQ01 > CBESNX01. The sequence goes on along the minus strand of CBESNX010000025.1, from coordinate 469 downwards.
CGCACGGGTGCGAGGTCGAGGTGCCGGCCCGCAAGCTCCTCGAGACGGGACGGCTGGTTGAGGTAGCTCCATTCCGCCTTGAGCACGTGAATCTGCTGCTGTTCCTTGAGGGTGGCGGCGGTCACGTGGGAAAGCTCCTCTTCGAGCGCCTGTACCTTATACTTGACGTGGAACAGGCCAAACCCGACGATGGCGGCCAATGTGAGCCACAGGAAGGTGGAACGTCCCCTCATGCGGCCGCCTCCCTGGGCCAGGGCGGGGCCGCGGTCCTGACGGCCGCGCGCAGGCGGGCCGAACGGGCCCGCGGATTGCGCCCGAGTTCCTCGGCGCCGGGCCTCACCGCCCTGCGGTTGAGCAGACGAAAGGTTGGCGCGGCCCGTCGCGCCGTCCCCCGGGAGGAAAGGGACGGAATATGGCGCGAGGGCCGCGCCGAGGCGCCGCTACGGGCCGTAAAAAACGACTTGACCCT
>CBESNX010000024.1:0-12674 GCA_965531025.1 uncultured bacterium | reverse complement strand
CTGTTCTCATCGGACATTGCGAATGCTCCGTCTTTCCCTTGTTGTCTTGAAAGCAGCAGCGGCGGTCGCGCCGGCTGCGCGTGGGCGGCCTTAAGCAGCCGCCCCGAGTTACTTCGACTCATATCACAGACCGCGGACGGGCGCTCAGCGAATGCCCGCCCCGATCAGCGGCGCCAGCTGATCGATCGTCTTCGGCGCCACCACGCCGGTGCCGCGGAAGCCGGTCGACTTCAACAGGATTTCCTGGGCGATCTCTTTCTCCATGCGAACGTCACCGCTCGCCCCGTTCGGCGACGATCGCATGGCGCCTCGCGCGCGCTATACGAATTTTTTTGAACTCCCCGAGACCGGCGACTTGCAAGAACGCCTACGCCTGCCGGCCGGGCCGGGGGCGGGCCGCCCGCCGCCTTTGGCCGTCCCGGGCCGCCCGCCGCAAGATTCGCGCGTTGAGGCCGTGACCGCCCCGTGGCGTTCCGTGGCGGCTTCTTCCGCTTCGCGGAAACAGTTAACGCCAATTTGCAGAAAAAATTTCGTTTCGGCCTTGACAACTTAAATAAAAATTAGTAAATAGTTAATAGTTCGTTAAAATCTAAAGCAATAGTTAACAAAATGTTAACAAAATATTAACAAAAATGGTTAACAGAACCGAGAATTAGTTAGGAAATATGGTTAACGCATTGAGCATAGGGGTTGGGACATAACCGGCCCCATCGGTTAGAGGCAAAGGAAAATGTCTGGGAGTGCGAAACGTGGCATGCGGCTCAACTCGCTGAACGGCCAGTCAGGATGGATCCGCGGGCTCCGGCGTTGTCCTACACACACTAAAGGCGGCAGGGGGCCCACCGGGCGCCCGCCGCCTTATTCTTTCCGGCGATACGCCAGAGACGGCGCCCTGGCGCCGGCCTGCAAGCGGGACACCCACTGCCTGGTTTCGCGTCGCGTGAATGGATTTATGGAGGATAAGGACGAGCAGCCGCCACACGTCGCGCTTGCGGGCCATCAAGCACATTCCGGTCTTTTGCGGAGTGGTTTGGCCGAGACGGGCCGAGGCGGGGTGGAGCGAAGCTCCAGACCAAGACAGGAATCGAACGCGACCAGGAAGGCCGGAGTCTGCCGGCCATAGAGGAGGAAGCGGACATGAGCATCGTAAAATTGACCGCCTTATTCGATTATTTAAATGTGTTGGGCTTTGCAGTTTTGTGCGCCGGCTTCGTGGCGTTGGTTGTGTAAGCGCCCCCGGCGGCGTTGGCGGCGGACAACCTACCCCAAACCCTCGCCAGTCATCCCGTCGCCAAGGCCTTAGGCCCGAAGATCGTCAATGCCGGGGGAACGCGGTGAGCGCGCCCCGCACTACCCCCCGTGCGTAGCTCCGCCGCCAGAGATCACCTGCCATTGGAAGCTCTCGTACCGGCCGGCCAAGCGTCGGCCGCACCGCCCGGACACGACGCAGCCCCCGCTTGCGAGATCCAGGACAACCGCACCGATCTTCGGGCGAACCATAGTCGCTGATGGAGATGGTTTATCGCGCTTTGCGGAGGTGATAGGATTTCGACCGAGGGTTCGCGGTGCCTAGTTGATTGCAAGTCGGAGAGCGAGCCAACATGTGGCGAAGTAGACTTGATCGCCCCCCTTTGCAGGCCTTTTGGGGATGACGAAGCAACCTGCCCTCTCACTCCTGACGGAGGGGGACTCGATCCCCGCCGTTCGCCTACGAGACCAGGATGGTACGGTCGTTCCGATCTACCACGAGTCGATTGCGGGCGATCGCGTGGTGCTCTTTCTGTGCACCGATGGGCGCCAAGCCGAAGCGCTTGCGGAAATTCGGCGCTTTTCAGAATTGGCGAAGGCGTTCAAGCGCCAGAACGTGCACGTCTTCGTCGTGACCAGCCAAACGGTCGACGACAACCGCGCACTTGCGGCAAAGCTCGGGCTGAAGTTTCGAATCCTTTCCGATCAGAAGGGCCGGTTGCTTCCCGCTTTCGGCCTGGAAACGGGCGAAAAGCGGCCAAACAACCAAAGCCTGAGCGCTGTTTTGCGTCCCAACCTGCGGATCGCCCAGATCCTCGATGGAAAGTCCCAAGCCGACGCCGCCCTGGCCGGTTGCGAGGCGCTGATCTCCAAGGACGCCGCGCCGGTCATTGAGGCTCAGGCGCCTGTTTTAATCGTTGACCAGATATTTCCGCGCGAGTTCTGCGATTTTCTCATTGATTTATGGGAGCGCGGCGAAAAGCATAAAAATCAAGTGACCAGCGAATTGGGCGACCGTGGCAACGCCCAGATTAAACGGCGGACCGATCACGTTATCTATGACGCGGACGTTTCCACAAGAATTCACGGGTATTTCACGCGTCGATTGATTGGGGAGATGGGCAAGGCGTTCCGGTTTCAGCTCACCGAAGCGGAGCGCTATCGCGTCGGCTGCTATGACGCTGAGAGCGGCGATTATTTTAGGCGCCACCGGGACAGGGGAACGCCCCAACTGGCGCACCGTAGCTTCGCCCTTAGCCTGAACCTCAACACCGGGGACTATGAAGGCGGCCATATCCGGTTTCCAGAGTTTGGTCAGCAGCTGTACCAACCGCCTCGCGGTGGCGGCATCGTTTTCTCTTGTTCACTGCTGCACGAGGCTCTGCCCGTAACCAAGGGCCGCCGGTTTGCCCTGTTCACCTTCTTTACCGGGCAAACCTTGAAGTAATCAATAAACCAAGGTCCGCAAAGATACGGTTGTGGCCATTGCCCCGGACGCCGGGTCTCGGAGGGCGCCATCGCCTGAGCCACCCGCGCGGCCGTGCTTGGCCCGTCCTCAGGCCGGTGCGTTCGGACTCGCTCCTCGGTTGCTTCGCCGACCGCCATCGGTGTGCTTGCCGGCATGGGCCAATGAAGCTATGTTGTGACCATGAACCGTCCGCTCGGGACCGTCGTTTCGCTGGGCTTGCACGCGGCTTTGTTGCTGGCCTTGGCGCTGCCGCTCGGCGCGGCGAGCAGCATCGAAGCCTTGTTCGCGCCAAGAGCGGATCTATGGGAACGCTGGACGGCGCACGACTCAGTCTCGTCCGCGAGCATCGATCACGCCGCCTGGGACCGTTTCCTCAAGACCTACCTTTCTAAAGACAAGGACGGTGTCAACCGGTTCGCCTACGCGCGTATCACGGACGCCGACAGGCGGGTGCTCAAAGATTACATCGGCGGCCTCACGCGTAGGTCCATAAGCCGTTACAACCGTTCCGAACAACTGGCCTACTGGATCAACCTCTACAACGCGCTTACCGTAAAGGTCGTGCTCGACCACTACACGGTCAAGAGCATTCGCGACATCGACATCTCTCCCGGCTGGTTTTCCGACGGTCCCTGGAACAAGAAGCTGATAACGGTCGAGAACGAGTCGCTGTCGCTCAACGACATCGAGCACCGCATCCTGCGCCCGATCTGGCGGGATGCGCGCATCCACTACGCCGTCAACTGCGCCGCGATTGGCTGCCCCAGCCTGCGACCCATGGCATTCACCGCGGTCGGCGCCGAGGCTATGCTGAGCAGCGCGGCGCGCGAATACATCAACCACCCGCGCGGCGCCCGGTTCGAGGACGGGAGACTGATCGTCTCGAGTATCTACGTTTGGTTCCAGGAAGACTTCGGCGACAGTGACGCCGGCGTGATCGCCCATTTGAAGCGGTATGCCAGCCCGGAGCTCCAGGCCAAGCTCGCCCAAACCGAGCGCATCGACAGCCACGAGTACGACTGGGGATTGAACGACACACCAAGTCCGTAGAACGCCGCTCTCGGGCGCCTCGAGCATGGCATGATCGCGCGGGCTTACGATTTCTTCCGGTAATACATTCTCGCGAGGAGGTTTGGGGACACGTTCAAGTAGAACAGCGCGTGTATCTTGAGCCAGCCCCAAACGATCTGGATCGGATGCCTTCCTTCGAAACGCCGCGATGAGGTAATGAGCGGCGGGTCGTCGATGCAGCAGGTCTCGCCGAACCGTTCGAGCCGGCGCGTGAAGTCGAAATCTTCCATCAGCGCGATCGGGCGCACGCCGCCCAAGGCGTCATAGACGTCGCGGCGCACGAATACGCCCGAATCGCCGTAATACAGTCCGTGCCTGCGGGCCCAGGCATAAGTGCGAGTCAGCCAGCGGCTGAATCCGCTGTCGCCGTCGAACAAGAGGCGAAAATTCCCGCCCACGATCCGCGGCGATTCGAGAATCTCCTCGATCCGCGCCAACCCGCCGTCGGGGAACACCGAGTCCGCGTGGAGAAAGAGAAGGATGTCGCCCCCCGCCGCTGCGGCGCCCGCCCGCAGCTGCGTTCCCCTGCCGGGTGCGCTGTGGACGACCTTGACGCGGTACTCGCGCGCCCTCGGCACGGTGTCGTCGCGGCTGCCGCCATCGACCAGGATGATCTCGCTGGGCGCGATCTGGCGTTGCAAGCCTGCCAACAGCCGCGGCAGGGTTTTCGCTTCGTCCATGGTTGGGATGACAACCGAGATCATGGCGTAACGCGCCCTCCCGCTTCGGCAGGCCGCCGGGCCGGCGGCGCGGCCCTCGTTACGGGCGGGCGCATTTCAACCATCACCATTGACCCGGCGGCGGGCCAACGATGCGGGCTCGGGCGCGGTCTGGCGCGCGCCACGCACAAGAACGGCGCGGAAGTCGTTGACATTGGTGAGCGTCGGCCCGGTGATGACAAGGTCGCCCAGCTTCGAAAAGAAACCGTAGGCATCGTTCGCGGCGAGATGGGCCTGCGGATCGAGCCCCAGCCCCGCCGCCCGCGCAAGGGTGTCGGGACCAATCACGGCGCCAGCATTGTCCTCGCTGCCGTCGATGCCGTCGGTGTCGCAGGAGATGGCGAAGATCCCCGGCGCCGCGTCAAGCGCGAGGGCGAGAGCGAGGAGAAACTCGGTGTTGCGGCCGCCCCGTCCACGGCCTTGCACCGTGACCGTCGTCTCGCCCCCCGCCAGCAGGATCGCCGGCGGACGGACCGGATGGCCGTGCCGCGCCACGGAGAGCGCGATTCCGGCGATAACCTTGGCGACCTCACGCGCCTCGCCTTCGATGGCGTCGCCGAGGATCAGCGGCGCCCACCGGGCGCGCCTCGCTGTTGCTGCGGCGGCCTCGAGCGCCATCTGGGGCCTCGCGGCGATGACGGTTTCGGTCTTTGCGAGCCGCGCCTCACCCGGCTTGGGGGTTTCGTCGTTCTCGTTTTCGAGGCGCTTTCGCACCGCTTGCGCCGGCTCGATGCCGTATTTTTCGAGGACGGCGCGGGCGTCGGCAAAAGTCGTCGGGTCGGCCACCGTCGGTCCGGACGCGATGACCGCGGGGTCATCGCCCGGAACGTCGGAGAACAGCAGCGTCAGGATTCGGGCCGGCGCCGCCGCGGCGGCCAACCGGCCGCCCTTGACGGCGGAAAGGTGCTTGCGCACACAGTTGATTTCCGCGATCGTCGCGCCCGAGCGCAGCAGCGCGCGGTTCACCGCCTGCTTATGCTCGAGCGACAATCCCGGCGCCGGCAGCGCCAACAAGGCCGACCCGCCGCCCGAGAACAGACAAAGCAACAGATCGTCGGGGCCTATGCCTCGGGCCGTCTCCAGGATGCGTGCGGCCGCCCCTTGACCGGCCGCGTCGGGGACGGGATGCGCCGCCTCGACGACATCAATATGCTGGCACGGCACGGCGTGCCCGTAGCGGGTGATGACCAGCCCCGAGAGCGGGCCGGACCAATGCATCTCGACCGCCCGCGCCATGGCCGCCGAGACCTTGCCCGCGCCGACCACCACCGTTCTTCCCTTGGGCGGTTTCGGCAGATGGGGCGGAATGCAGCGCATCGGGTCGGCCGCCTCGAGCGCGGCGTCGAAAACACTGCGGAGGATGCGCGCGGACTCTTTCATCCCGCGGGAATCGCGAGCGGCGCTCAACGGCCGTTCCACCTAGGTTCAGCGAGGGCCGATACGGGCTTTCGCATGTTTGTCGGCTTTTCCAGATGATCTTTTTGCGCCGGTAGGGTTTTCATGACGACCCGGACCTCCCAGAACAGCACAGGACAGCTTAGGCCGCGCGCAAAAGGCGCACAAGGCCGCGTCCCAGCGCCGCGGAACCCCGCGACGGCCTCGTTTCAGCCCGCGCCATTCGCAATGTAAGCCGGCAGTTAGGGTGTGGTTGACCTCGACCTCTCCGGCAGCCCCGCCTTGCGCAAGGCCTCGAGACACCGCTCCAATACCGCCTCCGGGGCTTGAGCTTTCGCTTGAACGCCGGCGAACCACAAGCTAAAGGACACCATAGATGAAGATCGCCGATGCCCGAATCATCGTCACCCGGCCCGGGCGCAACTTCGTCTCCCTCAAGATCGAGACCGACGAAGTCTTCCCTCACGCCCGCCACTTCGAGGACGGCTAACTTCATCCGGGGGACGCGCCGGGGCACGGGCTCGACCTCGACGAGAAGCTGGCCGCCAGGTTCCCGTGCGAGCGGGCCTACGGGCCGGTCAAGCGCCTGGAAGACGACGCGATGTGGCATTGGTGAAGCGGGCCGGCCTCACGGGACCGGCCCAGGGCGGCGCAAGCGCCCGGAATAGATCAACCGGGAATGCATTCGAGAGGAACGGAAATGGGCGACAGGCTTGCCGGCAAAACCGCGGTGATTACCGCCGCCGGACAGGGCATCGGACGGGCGACGGCCCTGGCGTTCGCCAAAGAAGGCGCGCGCGTCTGGGCGACCGACATCGACGAGGCGGCGCTCAACTCGCTTTCCGCCGAGCGCCCGGACATACAAACGCGCCCGCTCGACGTGACCGACGGTAAGGAAATACAGGCGTTCGCTGCCGAGGCCGGCAGAGTGGACGTGCTGTTCAACTGCGCCGGATTCGTGCATCACGGCACCATCCTCGAGTGCGGAGAGGAAGACTGGGACTTTTCCATGGACCTCAACGTCAAGGCGATGTACCGCATGATCCGGGCCTTTCTGCCGGCGATGCTGGAGGCGGGCGGCGGCGGCATCATCAACATGGCCTCCGTGGCCTCGAGCGTGAAGGGTGTGCCGAACCGCTTCGTCTACGGCACGAGCAAGGCGGCCGTCATCGGGCTGACGAAGGCGATAGCGGCGGACTTCGTCGGCAAGGGTATCCGCTGCAACGCGGTCTGTCCCGGCACGGTCCAGACTCCTTCCTGGGAGGCCCGAGTCGCCGCCGCGCCCGATGCCGAACGGGCGCGCAATGACTTCATCGCCCGCCAGCCCATGGGACGCCTGGGGCGGCCGGAGGAGATCGCCTATCTATGTGTCTATCTCGCGTCGGACGAGGCCGCCTTCGCGACCGGCGCGGTCCACTTCATCGACGGCGGCATGTCGATGTGAGCCGCCGGCGCCGGCACGGGGAGAAACCACCATGAAGCTGTTGCGATACGGCCCGCCGGGGGCCGAGAAGCCGGGCCTCATTGACAAGGACGGTGCAATCCGGGATCTCTCCGGCGTCGTCCCCGACATCGCGGGGGAGACGTTGCTGCCTGACGCGATGGCGCGCATCCAGGGCCTGGACCCGGCATCCCTGCCGACGATCGAGGGTGAGCCGCGGCTTGGGCCATGCGTCGGAAGCGTCGGCAAATTCGTGTGCATCGGGCTCAACTACACCGACCACGCCAAGGAGGCGGGCATGCCCATCCCCGAGGAGCCCGTTCTCTTCATGAAGGCGACCAGCGCCATCGCCGGGCCCGACGATCCGGTGGCGATACCCCGGGGAGCGACCAAGACCGACTGGGAGGTGGAGCTCGGCCTCGTGATCGGCAAGCCGGCGAAGTACGCGGACGAAGCGGAGGCCCTGTCCCACGTCGCCGGCTATTGCGTGATCAACGACGTCAGCGAGCGGGAGCACCAGCTCGAGCGAAGCGGCCAGTGGGTGAAGGGCAAGAGCGCCGACGGCTTCGGCCCGATAGGGCCGTGGCTGGTGACCCCGGACGAGGTGCCGGACCCGCAGGATCTCAGCCTGTGGCTCGAGATGAACGGCCAACGGTTCCAGGACGGGACCACGGCAACGATGATCTTCGGGGTGGCGCACCTCGTCAGCTACGTCAGCCGCTTCATGAGTCTGCAATCGGGCGACGTGATCTCGACCGGCACGCCGCCGGGCGTCGGCCACGGACGGAAACCGCCGGTCTACCTGAAACCGGGCGACGTGGTGCACCTTGGCATCGACGGTCTGGGGGTGCAGCGGCAGGAGCTCGTCGCGTCCGATTGAACCGCATCCGCTCGCAACGCCACTGACCGCCTGCGCCGGGCGACGCCCCGCCAGCGGAAGGCGGGAATTGGCCTTCACTTCCAGCGGCTCAAGGGACCCAAAAGCAAGAATTCCCTCGATATCGCCCGTGCGCGAACCGAGGGGCGGATTGCGCACGAATATCAGCGCTTCCCCGCACATGCCGCCGCCGTCGCCTCGACAGGCACGATCGCGCCCGGTTCGCAGATGACGGCCGCGACAAGCCGGTGCCCGTCCCGCGCTGCCGCCTCCGGCGAGCCGCCCCGGCTCCGTCTCGCGCAGCTCGACCATGCATTCGCCTATGGACGCGACACGCACGACGGACATCCCGGCTTCGCCGCTCATACGTATGCCGACGGATTCGATTTACCGGTCAGGCGGACCGCTTGGTTTTCTCAACGGCCGTGTCGGGCAACGGCCCCGGAAGCTTCGGCGTCCCTGATCACGCGCCAGACCTGCTCGGGCGTGAGCGGCATGTCGACATGCCGGACGCCGAGATCCTTGAGCGCATCGACGACGGCATTGACGACCGCCGCAGGAGCGCCGCAAGCACCGCTTTCGCCCGCGCCTTTCACCCCGAGGTCGTTGGTCGGGCTCGGAACTTCGTTGAAGGAAACGTCGATGGAAGGAAGGTTGTCCGCCCGAGGCAAAACGTAATCCAAATACGACCCGGAAACCAACTGACCGGATTCATCGTCGTATACGGTGTGCTCATAGAGGGCCTGGCCGATCCCTTGGGCGATGCCGCCATGGGCCTGTCCGTGTACGATCATCGGATTGATGACGGTTCCGCAATCGTCCACGGCGGTAAAACGAACCACCTCGACGACGCCGGTTTCCGGATCGATCTCGACCTCGCAGACATGGCAGCCGTTCGGAAAGTTGAAGGTGCCGGTCCCGCGATCGTAATGGTAGGTCGCATCAAAGCCGGGGTCGAGCCCGTCGGGCAGTTTGTCCGGATCGAGCGCGGCCTTGGCAACCTCGGCGATGGTGACGGCGCCGCGCGAGGCACGGAAGACGCCGGTCTCGAACCCGACGTCGGCGCCGTCGGCCTGCAGCAGGTGTGCGGCGATCAATTTGCCCTTCTCCACGATCTTGTCGCAGGCCCGCGCGATGGCGACGCCGCCCATCTGTGAGGACCGCGACCCGGCGGTGCCGTGGCCGAAGGGCACGAGCGCGGTGTCCCCCTGAACGAAGGTGATGCCGTCGAACGGGACGCCGAGCCGCTCGACGACGATCTGGGAGAAGGCCGTCTCATGGCCCTGGCCGTGGGAGTAAGTGCCGACAACGACGACGACGGAGCCGTCCGGCGCGAACCGGACCTGGGCCTGCTCCGACGGCTGACCTCCGGCGGCCTCCAAGTAATAGCCGATGCCGATGCCCCGCCGCTTTCCCCGGGCCGCGGCATCCGCGCGCCTTTGCTCGAATCCGTTCCAATCCGACCGGGCGAGGGCCTTCTCCAGGGTGCCGGCGAAATCGCCGCTGTCGATGACGAGGTTCATCGTGTTGGTATAAGGCAACGCCGAGGTGGGAATGAAGTTGCGACGGCGGATCTCGGCGCGATCGATTCCGATTTCGGCGGCCGCCATGTCCATCAGCCGTTCCATGACGTAGACGACTTCCGGGCGACCAGCGCCGCGGTAAGCGTCGGTGGGGGCGGTATTGGTAAAAACGCACCGGACGGATACGTGGATGGCCGGTATGGCGTAGACCGTGCCGGTCACGCGGCCGCCGGCCAGGGTCGGAACGCGGGGCCCGATGTCCGAAAGATAGGCGCCCATATTCGCGATCGTCGCGACACGGAGCGCGACGGCCTTGCCGTTTCCGTCCAGGGCCAGCTCGGCATGGGTGAGGTTGTCGCGGCCGTGGGTCTCGGAGAGGAAGGTCTCGCTGCGGTCGCCTTGCCATTTGACCGGGCGGGCGAGCCTCCTGGACGCCCAAATGACGAGAATCAGCTCGGGATAGACTTTGCTCCGTGAGCCGAAGCCGCCGCCTGTATCGTAGGAGATAACGCGGAGCTTCTCGGGCGCTATCTTGAAAATGGATTGGGTCAGGGGGCGGTGAATCCGGTGTGCGCCCTGGGTGGGCGCGTAGAGGATGCTGCAGTCGGTTTCGGCGTCGTAACCGGCCAGGGCGCAGCGCGGCTCCATCGGGTTCGGAATGACGCGGTTGTTGACGAGGTCGACGGCGACGATTCTGTCGGCGCCCGCGAAGATCTCGTCGACGGCGGCGGACTCCTGGTTCTCCCAGTCGGTGCAGACGTTGCCGTGGCATTCCGGCCAGAGCCGGGGCGCGTCGGGCTCGACCGCCCGCGCAGGATTGACGACGGCCGGAAGTTCTTCGTAATCGACCTCGATCAACTCGGCGGCATCCCTTGCCTCATTATGGGTTCCGGCGACCACCATGGCCACGGGGTCGCCGACGAAACGCACCCGATCGACCGCCAGCACATGGCGCGGCGGCCTGAACATGGGCTCGCCGTTCTTCTGCGGGATGTCGACCTGGCAGGGAATCGTGCCCAGGCTGTCGGATTCGATGTCGGCCCCGGTGAAGACCGCGACGACGCCGGGCGCGGCCCTCGCCTTCGTCGTATCGATGGCGTTGATCCGCGCATGGGCATAGGGGGACCGCAGGATGTAGGCGTGGACCTGGCCTTCGAGGTTGAGGTCGTCGGTAAACCGGCCGCGCCCGGTGAGCAGCCGCAGGTCTTCCTTGCGTCGAACCGGTTGACCGATGCCGTACCGTTCCATGTTGCCCCTACCCGTATGTCGCCTATGGCAGGCCCCGCTCAAGGTTCGGGCGCCGGGAGCGTCATACGTAAATTTGCCGGGATTGCCGCGGTGCGTGAGGACGCGGGAAATTGCTGCGCTGATCCCTGGCGCGACTTTCGCACCATTCTACAGGCTGGATAAGCATTGTGGGGACAAAATTTAAGGGACATTTCCAATTTCGCCCTGATCGGACACAGAGACTTTCAAGGGCTTCTCGTCCCTGGGCAGAACTCCGGCACGCAGTGGTTGACATACATGCTGGGTCTTGCCCTCGCCAAGCATTATGACGTTTCACCCCCGCGCTACGTGAACAATCCCTCCAGCAACGAACCGATCGCTCATCCCAAGCATCGCAGGATTTACCCGCAACTGCCACGCATCGCGAGCACCCACTCAATACCCCACATTTGGCGCGATTCACCACTTCTGAGACGCATGGTCCACTTTCCACCCTATCCAGTGCTGGTAAGAGACATGCGAGATGTCTCGGTTTCGAATTTTAAGACGTATAGGGAACGGTACGGTGTTCCTTCTTCCGAATACTTGAAAGGCGAACCTGCGGGCAATCGGTACGTAATCGATATCTGGTGGTATATGCATTTCCTGAATCGTTGGGGACGGGTTATTGAACGATTCCCCGAGCAAACGTTAGTGAGTCGCTATGACGACATGACGCAAGATCCCAAGCACGAGCTTGAAAAACTCTGCCGATACTTCGGGCTTAAGCTCAAAGCGGAAGCGTTCGATTACGCCGTTGCGGAGTCTTTCAAGGGAAAATGCTCAGCCACGTAGGTCCGAATATCGGAGGTAGAATAATTCGGAAGGACACGAAAGGTCGGCGTAGAGGATTCTCCGAGGATAACAATCAGATATTCAGAGAAATTATCCAAAAAAATTGAATTGCACATTTGGATACGAATACGGGCTTTAAATCTGTCCGGCCGGTGAGGGGGATCATCCGCACGCGGCCTTGGCCAGCACTGCATCCTTTCGCTCAAGCCGGTCTGGTTCAGCCGCGGCGCGTGAGGGATCTCGCCCGCGAGGCGCCGCCTGCAAGCGGATAATTGACCGCTGCAGCCTTCTCGTCCGCGGACAGAAAGATGGCGTGAGCAAACCGGTCGGCTTCGAAAAACGCATAAACTTCCGGAGTTGAACAGTCGCATCCGTCCCGAACCAATGGCGCAGTCACCGGCCCCGGTAAAGGAAAGTCATCGCATCCAGGCTGGGCTGCTGCTCAGGCGCATGGCTCGGGACCGAAGCCCCGCGCGCATTCGCATCCTTGCAGCGGCTCTATGGGCGGATTTCGAATGAGGCCGCACTCGGCGCCTAAATCCTATAGCCCCCCGCCCTGAGGTCTTCGAGAATCTCTTCTTCAATTTTCTCGGGCTCCGGCTCCCCGGTCCGGTGCTCAAAGGAGCCCAACCATTCCTCCAATCGGGCAGCCATGGCGCGCGCGCTCCGGTTGCTCGGCCACCAGATGTCGCCCTGGCGGAGCATGCGGTGGCCGCGTTTGAAACGTTCGAGCTGTTGCTCCGACTTCTTCAGCTTCTGCACATATGGGCCTTGGCTTTCGGCGATGACGTACTGGCGATAGGTGCGATCCGGTTTGATGGGAAGCAGGCTGCGCCCCTGCAGCATCAAATCGTCTGCGCCGCGCCCAACC
>CBESNX010000023.1:0-12717 GCA_965531025.1 uncultured bacterium | reverse complement strand
TCCGCCATCATCATGGTGCACAACCACCCGAGCGGCGACCCCACCCCATCCAAGGGCGATGTCGAGATGACGAAGGAGGTACGCGAGGCGGGTGAGAAGCTCGGCATCGCGCTCCACGACCACCTGATTATCGGTAGACGCGGACACGCCAGTTTCAAAAGCTTGGGTTTACTGTAATATCGCGGCACCCCGTTCCTCAGGAAGTGCAGGAATTGATGGGCTTTTGAATGGCAGTCGAAGAGACCATGATTCCGCGTTACACCCGCCCGCAAATGGCCGCCATCTGGGCGCCCGAGAACAAATACAGGATCTGGCTCGAGATCGAGGTCCACGCCTGCGACGCCCAAGCCGAGCTCGGCGTCATCCCGAAAGAGGCGGCGAAAACGGTCCGGGAGCGCGGCAAGTTCGACGTTGAACGCATCGACGAGATCGAGCAGGAGACCCGGCATGACGTCGTCGCGTTTCTGACGAACCTGGCCGAGCATGTGGGACCGGAGGCCCGGTTCGTTCACCAGGGCATGACCTCGTCGGACGTGCTCGACACCTGCCTCGCGGTCCAGCTCACCCAGGCCGCGGACATCCTGCTTGAAGACCTCGCTGGTCTCCTCGAATCGCTCAAGCGCCGGGCTTATCAACACAAGATGACCCTGTGCGTCGGCCGCAGCCATGGCATTCATGCCGAGCCCACCACCTTCGGGCTCAAGCTCGCCGGCCATTACGCGGAATTTGCACGCAACCGCGAACGTCTTTCGGCGGCACGCAGGGAAATCGCGACTTGTGCCATATCGGGCGCGGTGGGCACGTTCGCCAATATCGATCCGTTCGTTGAGAGGTATGTGGCCGAAAAGATGGGCCTTGACGTCGAGCCCATTTCCACTCAGGTGATCCCGCGCGACCGCCACGCCATGTTCTTCGCGGCCTTGGCCGTCACTGCCTCGTCGGTCGAACGGCTGGCGACCGAGATCCGGCACCTGCAGCGCACTGAGATCCGCGAGGCGGAGGAATTCTTCTCGCCGGCACAGAAGGGCTCGTCGGCCATGCCCCACAAGCGCAACCCGGTGCTTTCGGAAAACCTCACGGGCCTTGCCCGCGTGGTGCGCGCGGCGGTGCTGCCGGCGCTTGAGAATGTCGCGCTGTGGCATGAACGCGACATCTCGCACTCTTCGGTCGAGCGCATGATCGCTCCGGACGTCACCGTAACCCTCGATTTCGCGCTGGCGCGGCTTACCGACATCGTGGATAAACTCGTGGTCCATCCGGAAAACATGCGCAAAAACCTCGAGCGGCTGGGCGGGATCATTCACTCCCAGCGGGTGCTCCTGGCCCTGACGCAGAAAGACGTAAGCCGCGAGGATGCTTACAAGGCGGTCCAGGACAACGCCATGGAGGTGTGGGAAAAAGGCGGCGATTTCCGCGAAGCCCTCGCCGAGGACCCGGAGGTATCAAGGCATTTGAGCGAAGCGGAGCTTAACGAGCTGTTCGATACTGCCTATCACACCAAGCACGTGGACACGATATTCGCGCGCGTCTTTGGCGATACATGAGGACGCCGGCGACGTTTGCCTTGGGCCGGTGATGGACGCCGGCCGGCCCTTCCCGCATCGCGGGTTTCACGGGCGTCCAACGAGACTGAATTCAAGCCTGAAGTGTCACAGGGCGGATTGTCGCGGGCCCTCCCTAATCTTCGGCACCGGCCCGGGGCCCGACCTCCTCTAATACCTGCTCGCGTGCGGTTTCGACAAGCTTGTCCATTTGCTTGCGGACCTCGGTGTCCGTGATGTCCAATCCCTTGGCCCTCAAGTCCTTGAGCACCTTCTTCAGGACATCCTCATCGCCCGGCATTTCGAAATCCGCCGCGACCACTTCCTTTGCATACTGCTCGGCCGACGCGCCCGACAATCCCATCCGGTCCGCAGCCCAGAGCCCAAGAAGCTTGTTGCGCCGAGCGCTGATCTTGAACTGGGTTTCCTGGTCCAATCGGTACTTGGCTTCAAATCCCTTTTCTCTTTTCTCGAAGCCGGTCACGAAATTCCCGCTCCTTTTCCTCGATGACTTTTAGTGAATCGCCCTCTGCCCATTTCTTATAGCGGCACCCCCGCGAGAGTGGTATCGAAAGTTTATGTGCACCGTGGTGATTCTGCGCCGCCCCGGGCACGAATGGCCGTTGCTCCTCGCCACCAACCGGGACGAGATGGCGGAGCGACCCTGGGAACCTCCCGGGCGGCACTGGCAAGAGCGAGAACACGTGGTCGCGGGACGGGATTTGCTCGCCGGCGGCACGTGGCTGGGGCTCAACGACTACGGGAGCGTTGCCGCCATCTCGAACCGCGAGGGTTCCCTGGGCCCCTCGCCGGACAAGCGCACCCGAGGCGAACTGGTGTTGGAAGCGCTCGATCATGGGAATGCGAGGGACGCCGGACGGGCACTCGCGGATATCGACGTTCGCGCTTACAGGCCCTTCAACATGGCAATCATGGACAACCGTGATGCCTTTTGGCTGCGCCATGCGGTTCCAACGGGCGATTCGCGTTCCATCGCCGGGCGCGTGGAGGTGATCGAGATCCCTCCCGGCATTTCCATGATCACGGCTTTGGATCGAAACGATATGAGGAGCCCGCGGATTCGCGCCTACCTTCCGCGCTTCGAGGCCGCGAAGGCCCCCGACCCGGAGGCGGACGACTGGGAGGCGTGGGAAAGGTTGATGTCGAGCCGCGCCCACGACGCAAAAAACGGACCGGACGGCGCCATGTGCGTGGTGACGGAGACCAACTACGGCACCCTTTCAAGCTCGCTTATCGCCCTTCCTGCCCCCAACGTCCAGGGCCGCAAACCCGTCTGGCGGTTCTGTGCCGGGCGACCCGGAGAGAGCCGTTACGAAGCCGTCGCGCTGTGACCGAAAAACCTTTCCGGCGCCTCCGGCGCCGGTTTCGAGGCCGGCTCCACAGTTGTTTTGCGGCCGGGAAGTGTTATATGATGCTCATCGTCTTTCTCGCCCAACCCAATGGCGCTTCGGTGCCGCTTTCCATTCCAAGGTGTGCGCCATGTCCCGCCGCAGACAGATTTACGAAGGCAAGGCCAAGGTTCTTTTCGAGGGCCCGGAGCCGGGGACCATCGTACAGCACTTCAAGGATGACGCCACCGCCTTCAACAACAAGAAAAAGGGCGTCATCACCGGCAAGGGCGTGCTGAATAACCGCATCTCCGAGTATCTCATGCTCCGCTTGCAGGAGATCGGGATCCCGACGCATTTCCTGAGGCGTCTCAACATGCGCGAACAACTGGTGCGCGAGGTGGAGATCATCCCCGTGGAGGTGGTGATTCGCAACGTCGTGGCAGGTTCCCTTGCCCAGCGCCTGGGAATGGAGGAGGGCACGCCGCTGCCCCGCTCAATCGTCGAGTTCTACCTCAAGAACGATGATCTCAACGATCCCATGATCACCGAAGAGCACATGACGGCTTTCGGCTGGGCCAAGCACCAGGAAATCGACGAGATTATGAACATGGCGCTCAGAATCAACGATTTTCTGAGCGGCCTTTTCCTGGGTGTCGGCATTCGCCTCATCGACTTCAAGCTCGAGTTTGGCAGGTCGTATGACGGTGATGAGGTGCGCATCGTCCTGGCGGATGAGATCAGCCCCGACAGCTGCCGGCTTTGGGACATCAAGACCAACGAGAAGATGGACAAGGACCGCTTCCGCCGTGACCTCGGTAAGGTCGAGGAAGCCTACCAGGAGGTGGCCCGCCGCCTCGGCATCCTGCCCGAAGGGGGGCCTCGGGACCTCAAGGGTCCCGAGAGCATTCAGTAGCACGCGCGAATGAAGGCCCGCGTTCACGTCACCCTGAAGGCGGGCGTCCTCGATCCTCAGGGCAAGGCCATTGCCAACGCGCTCAGCGCGCTGGGGTTCGAAGGAGTCAACGGCGTGCGCCAGGGCAAGTATATCGAGATCGACGTTGAAGAGACCGACCCTGAAAGGGCGAAGGCCACAGTCAATGACATGTGTATGAAGCTCCTCGCCAACACCGTGATAGAGGACTACGCGATCGAACTGGATGCGTAATCCGCGAATAAGGCACAGGAACACCACGCGCGGCCTTCCGGTGGCCGAAGGGCCGCTACGCATCGGGACGGGGCAAGGAGCGTGAAGGCGGCCGTCATCGTCTTTCCCGGTTCCAACTGCGACCGCGACGTCAAGGTCGCGCTTGCAGCGAGCGCCGGCACCGAACCCTACATGGTCTGGCACCGGGAATCGGAACTTCCCGACGCCGATTTGATTGTCCTTCCTGGTGGCTTTTCCTACGGCGACTACTTACGCCCGGGCGCGATGGCGGCGCACTCACCCGTCATCGTCGCAGTGGTGGCGCGGGCGAAGCGGGGCGTCCCCGTGCTTGGGATCTGCAACGGGTTCCAGATCTTGACGGAAACCGGACTCCTCCCCGGCGTCCTCATGCCCAACGCGACTCTCAAGTTCATCTGCAAGGATGTCTATCTCAGGGTCGAGAACAATCAGACCTTCTTCACCGCGAGGTACGACGCTAACCAGGTGATCCGCATGCCCATCGCCCATCACGACGGCCACTACTTCGCCGATGACGAGACGCTCGCCCGATTATTGGGAGAGGGGCGGGTCGCACTGCGCTACTGCCAACCCTGGGGCGAGGTGGATGATGACTCCAACCCTAACGGTTCGATAGGCGGTATCGCCGGCATATTCAACGAAACGAAGACCGTGCTGGGCCTCATGCCCCATCCGGAGCGCCTGGCCGACCCCGTGCTGGGCGGCACGGACGGTAAGGCGATGTTCGACGGTCTGGTGGAAGCGCTCTCCTGAACCATGCGCCAGAAGACCACCGTTAATAGCCCTGACATGATCGAAAGCCATGGGTTGACGGACGAGGAGTACCGGTGCGTCCTCGGCATTCTCGGCCGCGTGCCGAACCGCACGGAACTTGGCATCTTCTCGGTGATGTGGAGCGAGCACTGCTCTTACAAATCCTCGAAAAAATGGCTCAAGCGCCTGCCGACCGAGGCCCTGTGCGTGATCTGCGGACCCGGCGAAAACGCGGGCGTTATCGACATCGGCGACGGTCTCGCGGCGATTTTCAAGATGGAAAGCCATAACCACCCTTCGTTCATCGAGCCCTACCAGGGGGCTGCGACAGGGGTGGGGGGCATCCTGCGCGACGTCTTCACCATGGGCGCGCGTCCGATCGCCAACCTCAACGCGCTTCGCTTCGGAAGCCCGGACCATTCCAAAACCCGGCACCTCCTCGCCGGAGTCGTCGCCGGCATCGGTGGCTATGGCAACTGTGTCGGCATCCCGACCGTGGGCGGCACTTGCGAGTTCCACGAGTCTTACAACGGCAACATCCTGGTCAACGCCATGACCGTGGGGCTCGCCGACAAGGATAAGATCTTCTACTCCACGGCCACAGGCGTGGGGAACCTGCTCGTCTATGTGGGCTCGAAGACCGGGCGTGACGGGATTCACGGCGTCACCATGGCGTCCGCCGAGTTCGACGAGGCGGCGGAGGAAAAGCGCCCGACGGTGCAGGTCGGCGATCCGTTCACCGAGAAACTGCTGATCGAGGCGTGCCTCGAACTGATGGCCTGCGACGCGATCGTGGCGATTCAGGACATGGGAGGGGCGGGGCTAACCTGTTCGTCCTTCGAGATGGCCTCCAAGGGCGGCGTCGGTGTCGAACTCGATCTCGACAAGGTGCCGGTACGCGAATTGGGCATGAATGCCTACGAAATCATGCTCTCGGAAAGCCAGGAACGGATGTTGTTGGTCGTCAAGCCAGGCAGGGAGGACGAGGCCGGCAAAATTTTCACGAAATGGGAACTCGACTTCGCCGTCATCGGCCACTTGACCGACACCGGGCGCATGGTGCTGAAGAAGGGCGGCAAGGTGGCCGCCGACCTTCCCATCGCGCCGCTCGCCAAAGCCGCCCCCCTTTACGACAGACCGTGGACGCCCGCACCCAAGCGACCCGTGATCGTCCCCTCCGACGTCCCGGCCCCAAAGAGCGCGATGGCCGCGCTCAAAACCCTTCTGGGCAGCCCCGATCTCTGCTCCAAACGATGGATCTGGGAACAATACGATCACATGGTGATGGGGGACACCGTCCAGCGCCCGGGTGGCGATGCCGCCGTGATACGCGTGCATGGTACGGGCAAGGGCCTTGCCATGACCATCGACTGCACGCCGCGCTATTGCGCGGCAAACCCCGCCGCCGGGGCCGCTCAGGCCGTGGCCGAAGCCTGGCGCAACTTGACGGCCGCAGGCGCGAAGCCCTTGGCGATCACCGACAACTTGAACTTCGGCAACCCCGAGCGGCCCGAGATCATGGGCCAGTTCGTCCAGAGCATC
Organism: uncultured bacterium; assembly: GCA_965531025.1. Taxonomy (GTDB): domain Bacteria; phylum Pseudomonadota; class Alphaproteobacteria; order SMXQ01; family SMXQ01; genus CBESNX01. The sequence continues at coordinate 6,346 of CBESNX010000023.1, read as the reverse complement.
GAGGGCATGCGCGAAGCGTGCCTGAAGCTCGACTTCCCCGTCGTCTCGGGCAACGTCTCGTTCTACAACGAAACCAACGGCAAAGGCATCCTTCCCGCCCCCGCCATCGGCGCCGTGGGGCTGATCGCGGACCTTACCAAAATCATGACGCCTGAAATTAGGAACGCGGGCGAAGCCATTATCCTGATCGGCGCGACCTTTGGCCATTTTGGCTGCTCCATCTACCTGCGCGAGATCGAGGGGAAAGAGGACGGCGCTCCTCCCGCCGTCGACCTCGAGGCCGAACGGCGCAACGGTGAATTCGTGCGTTCGCTCATCGAAGAAAGCAGGATTTCCGCCTGCCACGACGCCTCCGACGGGGGGCTTCTGGTGGCGGTGGCTGAAATGGCGCTGGCCTCGGGCATCGGGGCCCTGATCGAACCTAGCGCGGAAGCACGCGATGAAAAGGAAGTTCCATTACACGCCTGGCTATTCGGCGAGGATCAGGGACGGTATATTGTCGTCACTCCGGATGCGGAGGCCGTGCTGGCGGCCGCTTGCGAAGCGAACGTGCCCGCATACCGCATCGGCACGACGGGAGGCGAAGCGTTGACACTTGAAGGCGCCGAAACCATATCGTTAAAGGAGCTTCGGGACGTCCACGAGGGTTGGCTGCCTGCCTACATGGCAGCCCCATGAAGCGACACATTCGGAAGGGACGAGAGCGATGGCGATGGATTCGGGCCAGATCGAGCGGCTGATCAAGGAAGCCATTCCCGATGCCGAGGTGAAGATCGAAGACCTGCGCGGTGACGGGGACCATTACGCCGCCCACGTGGTCTCCGCCGCGTTCAAGGACAAGACCCGGGTGCAACAGCACCAGATGGTCTATGCTGCGCTGCGCGGGAGGATGGGCTCGGAACTGCACGCGCTGGCGTTGCAGACTTCCGCCGCCAAGGAAACATGATTGGAACGACAGGGAATGCACCATGACTGAGAATCCGGTATTCGATCAAATCCGGCGCGACATTTCGGACAACGATGTCGTCCTTTACATGAAGGGAAGCCCCGTCTTCCCCCAGTGCGGATTCTCCGCGGCGGTGGTGGAGGCGCTCTCCACCTTGGGCGTGAAGTTCAAGGGCATGGACGTGCTTCCTGACCCGGGCCTGCGGGAAGGCATCAAGGAGTTCAGCAACTGGCCCACGATTCCCCAACTCTATGTGAAGGGCGAGTTTGTCGGCGGCTGCGACATCGTGCGCGAGATGTTTCAGACCGGGGAGCTCAAGAAATTGTTCGCGGCGCAAAGCGTCGAAATGGCGGCCGAGACGGACACCGCCGGCTAGGAATCTTCCCGGACATCGTTTAAGGCGCGGCAACGCAAGAGGGCCGGCCCCAATCGGGCCGGCCTTTCGCATGGGTCGGGATCGAGGGAGGCTTTCACGCGCGCTTCCGGCACGGATCCTCGCCGGCGACCGGCAGCTGCGCGGACTCTTACGAGAAGTTCAGGCTTCGGAGTCGAGGCCCCGATGCCCGCCGCCGGCGAAATCGCCCCCGACCAGCCGCCCGCGGCAGGTCGGAAACGTAAAACCCGATCTGGCTACAAATTGCCGCCGCCAAACTCAGTAGCTCCGTTAGAATTCAAATGGTTATGTTGAATCTGGCAACCGAGCCTGGCAGTACCCCTTCCTGAAACTTCCAGTTTGGAGCGAACCTGTTGGTCCGCTCAACGCGAATAGTACTCGATCACGAGGTTGGGCTCCATCTGCACCGGATAGGGCACGTCGGCGAACTGCGGGGTGCGAATGAACGTGCCTTTCATTTTGCTGTAGTCCACCTCGACGTAATCAGGCACGTCCCGTTCCGGCGATTCGATAGCCTCCAGCACCAAGGGCATCTCACGGGATTTTTCCTTGACCTCGATCAGGTCCCCTTCCTTGACGAGGTAGGAGGGAATGTTGACGCGCCTGCCGTTCACCAGGACGTGGCCATGATTGACGAACTGGCGCGCAGCGAAGACGGTGGGCACGAACTTCATGCGGTAGACCACGGCGTCGAGCCGGCATTCCAGGAGCGCAATCAGATTTTCGCTGGTATCGCCCCTGCGCCGCACCGCCTCGCGGTAGTATTTGCGGAACTGGCGTTCGCCGATATTGCCGTAATACCCTTTGAGCTTCTGCTTGGCCTGAAGCTGAAGACCAAAATCGGAGAGTTTGAAGCGGCGCTGGCCGTGCTCGCCCGGGCCGTATTCGCGCCTGTTTATGGGGCTTTTCGGCCGCCCCCAAAGGTTGACGCGGAGACGGCGGTTGATCTTGTACTTCGAGGCCAGCCGTTTCGTCATGTTTCAAACCCGCATTGCGTCGGCGTTATTCTTGTCCCGATAGGCCCGCGCCGGTCATTCCGGGCGGGCGGAGCCAAAGACCCACATTCTCGGAAGTGGCCGCGTACTATACGCGCGGGGCCTTCAATGTCAAACGCCTCGCGCAAGGTTCAAAGCCTGAAAAACGGAGCCGCTTGCCCTATTCGCCCCGCCCGTCCCGGCGGGTCGTGAGAGCCGCGACAATGCCCCGTAACGTGCGCACCTCCTTGTCGGTGAGTTGCGCCCGGACGAACATGTTGCGGATGTTGCGCACCATGCGCGGCCTTTTCTCGGGCGGTACCAGGAACCCTCCGGCGTCAAGCTCCTTTTCCAGATGCTCGAAAAAACCCAGGAGGACCTCCTTTGTGGCGGCGGAGCGGTTCGCGCCCAGGCGCGCCTCCGGCCTTTCATCCCCTGCCTGGTACCATTCATAGGCGACGATCAAAACGGCCTGGGCGAGGTTGAGGGACGCGTAGGCCGGATTCAGCGGCACCTCGAGGACGGCGTCCGCCAGGGCCACGTCGTCGTTGTGAAGGCCTGACCGCTCGGGCCCGAAGATAACGCCACAGGACTCCCCTGTATCAAAGAACGCGCGCAGGTCTTGCGCCGCGCGCCTTGGGCTAAGGACGGGTTTGACCATGTCCCGGGGCCTTGCGGAGGTGGCGTAAAGATGGCGGATGTCCGCGACCGCGTCGCGGGTCGACGGGAACGGTCTTGCGCGCTCGAGCACAAAATCAGCGCCGCAGGCCGCGGCTTTCGCCTTCCGGTTCGGCCACCCCTCCCGGGGCCTAACGAGCCTGAGGTCCGAAAGCCCGCAATTCAGCATGGCGCGAGCGGCGGCGCCTATATTCTCGCCGAGCTGCGGCTCGACCAATATGATCGCCGGCCCGCCCCCTTGCTCGACCGTCGCGGCGGGTATGCGGATGGAGTCCGTGCCGGCCATCGTGTCCGCCGCGAAGTTTAGGCCTTGGCGCCGCTGCGCTGGAGTTTGTAAATGATGCTGTCGTGAAGGGCGTTATAGGACGCGTCGATCACGTTGGTGGAAACGCCGACCGTCGACCAGCGTTCGCCGTGGGAATCGGCGCTTTCGATGACGACGCGCGTGACCGCCTTGGTGCCCTCGGAAGGGGTCAAGATGCGCACCTTGTAGTCCACGAGGCGTATGTCCTCCAGCTCCTCGAACGCGGGCGCCAACGCCTTCCTCAGCGCGTTGTCGAGCGCGTTCACGGGACCATTGCCCTCGGCCACCGTCATGATCTGCTCGCCCTTCACTTCCACCTTGATGGTGGCTTCCGAGAGAGTAATGAGCTGGCCGCGCGCGTTCCAGCGCCGCTCATCGAGCACGCGGAAGTTGTTGAGCTTGAAGTACTCGGGTATGCCCTCCAAGGCGCGGCGAGCCAAGAGCTCGAAGCTCGCCTCCGCCCCGTCGTAGGAATAGCCGTCATATTCGCGCGCCTTCACGAGCTCCACCAGGTCACGGATCTTGGGATTGTCCGCCTCGATCTCGAAACCGACCTCACGCAGGCGCGCAAGCACGTTGGACCGCCCCGCCTGGTCGGAGACTACGATATGGCGGTGATTGCCGACGAGTTCGGGCGCGATGTGCTCGTAACAGCGCGGGTCCTTCTCGACCGCCGAGACGTGCAGTCCTCCTTTATGCGCGAAAGCCGCCGCGCCCACATAAGCCGCGTGGGGGTTGGGCGCCCGGTTGAGCTGCTCGTCCACAAGGTGCGAGATGTGGGTCAAGCGCGTGAGGTTGTTGGCGCCGATCCCGGTTTCGAAGCCCATCTTCAACGTGAGCGTGGGCAGGATCGAAACCAGGTTCGCGTTGCCGCAGCGCTCGCCCAAGCCGTTCAACGTGCCCTGCACCTGACGCACGCCGGCGCGCACGGCGGCGAGTGAGTTCGCCACCCCGTTCTCCGTGTCGTTATGGCAGTGAATGCCGAGATGGGTGCCGGGGATGTGTTCGACGACCTCCGCCACGACGCGCTCGATCTCGTCGGGCAGCGTTCCCCCGTTGGTATCGCACAGCACGACCCACCTGGCGCCCGCCTCATGGGCCGCCTTGATGCACTCAAGGGCGTAGTCCGGGTTGGCCTTCCAGCCATCAAAGAAGTGCTCGGCGTCGAATATCACCTCGTCGACCCTCTTTTTCGCCAGCGCGACGCTGTCGGTGATCATGTCGACGTTCTCACCCTGGTCGATGCCAAGCGCGACCTCGACATGGAAGTCCCAGGTCTTGCCGACCATGGTCACGACCTTCGCCTGGGTGGAGAACAGGGCCCCAAGGGCGGGGTCGTTTTCCGCGCTCCGGCCCGCCCTGCGGGTCATGCCGAAGACGGCAAGCTTGGCATGGCCGAGCTTCGGCGCCTCGGCGAAGAAGGCGTCGTCCGTAGGATTCGCGCCGGGCCAGCCGCCCTCGATGTAATCGATGCCGAACTTGTCGAGCGCTTGCGCGATGGCGATCTTGTCGGTGACGTTGAAGTCGACCCCTTGGGTCTGCGCGCCGTCGCGCAGCGTGCAGTCGTACAGGTATATCCGTTTGTCGTCGCTCATCCCGCGCGTCTCCATGTCGTGCCCCCGGGCGTATCCTCGAGAACGATGCCCTTGGCCTTCAACTCTTCACGAATGCGGTCGGCCTCGGTGTAGTTCTTCTCCTTCCGCGCTTCAAGACGAAGGGCGATCAGGTTTGCGAGCGCCTGCTCGTCTACTTCCGCCGCCCGGCCCTCCGGCCGCCACTTGAGCCAGTCCTCGGCCTCAAGAGTGAGCACGCCCAGAAGGTCGCCGCCGGCGAGGAGCGCACCCTTAAGGCGCTTGCGCTCCTCATCCGCCTCAGCCTTATTCAGCGCGGTGGCGAGCGCATGCAGGTGCGAAATCGCAAGCGGCGTGTTGAGGTCGTCCTCGAGCGCGGCCATAAATTCCCTAGACGGCTCGATTTCCGCTTCCATATCGCCGGCGTGCCAAAGGGCCGTGTACAGCCGATTCAAGGCTTGCCTGGCGCCATTCAAGCCCTCAAGGGTCCAGTCGAACGGCTGGCGGTAGTGGGTGAGCAGCATGTAGAAGCGGATCGCCTCGCCCGGCGCTTGTTCAAGCAAATCGCGCACGGTGAAGAAATTGCCCAGCGACTTCGACATCTTTTCGCCGTTCACGGTGAGGTACCCGTTATGCATCCAGTACCTGACGAAGGGCGCGCCGTCATGGACGCAGGTGCTTTGCGCGATCTCGTTCTCGTGATGTGGAAAGATCAGGTCGTGTCCGCCCCCATGGATATCGAAGGTCTCGCCCAGATGGGCTTCCGACATGGCGGAACACTCGATGTGCCAGCCCGGCCGGCCGCGCCCCCAAGGACTCTCCCACCCCGGCAAATCGTCGCTCGAGGACTTCCACAAAACGAAATCCGCCGGGTCCTTCTTGTACGGCGCGACCTCGACGCGGGCGCCGGCGATCATCTTGCGCCGATCGCGGCGGGACAGCTTCCCGTACTCCGGCATGGACGGCACATGGAACAGCACGTGCCCCTCGGCCACATAGGCATGCCCCGTCTCGATCAGCTTTTCGATCATGCGGATCATCTGGGGGATGTGCCCCGTCGCCCTCGGCTCCACGTCCGGCGGGAGCACGCCGAGCGCCGCCACGTCCTCGTGAAAGGCCCTGGTGGTGCGTTCCGTGAGCTCGTCGACGCCAACGCCTTCGGCCTTCGCGGCATCGATGATCTTGTCATCGATGTCCGTGATGTTCTGCACGAACGTGACGCGGGGGTAAAGCCGCTTCATAAGCCGATGGAGCACGTCGAAGACGACCACGGGCCGGGCGTTGCCGATGTGCGGGAGGTCGTAGACCGTCGGTCCGCACACGTAAATGCGCACGTGATCGGGCTCCAGGGGCTCGAACGGCTCCTTCCCGCGCGTGAGCGTGTTGTAAAGCGTAAGGCCCACGGTTTCCCCAACGGTCCGTCAATGCAAACGGCTCTGCCCGAAAGCCGGCCCAAAGCGCGCTCCCGGCCGACTAGAG
>CBESNX010000022.1:0-12824 GCA_965531025.1 uncultured bacterium | reverse complement strand
GCCAGCAGGAGCCAGCAGGAGCCAGCAGGAGCCAGCAGGAGTATGTCAACCAATGGCCATCGAACGGACGCTGTCGATCTTAAAGCCCGATGTCACGCAGCGAAATCTTACCGGGCGAATCAATGCCCGCTTCGAAGAGGCGGGCCTCAGCATCGTCGCGCAGAAACGCATGCGGCTGACCCGGGAGGAGGCCGAGCGGTTCTACGCCGTCCACGCCGAACGGTCGTTTTTCGAGGATTTGTGCGCCTTCATGGTTTCGGGCCCGGTGGTCGTACAGGTGCTCGAGGGCGAGAACGCCGTCGCCAAGAACCGGGAGCTCATGGGCGCCACGAACCCGGCCAACGCCAAGCCCGGCACCATCCGCAAGGACTACGGCGAATCGATCGAGGCCAACTCGGTGCACGGCTCGGACACCCTGGAGACCGCCGTCTGGGAGGTCGCCTTTTTCTTTTCTGAAATAGAAATCCACGACTGAGTCCACCGCTTGGACCGCACGTGAGGCCGGCCCGCCTGGAAATGTCGATACCCGCGACGTCAATAGGGGTTTTTTGCCTTCTTATCCCCTTGACGAAGAGGCCGAGAGAAGCGCGCGCGGGAAAGCTTAAGCGCCGTCGAGCCTACGACGCTTCCCCCGGCGCTTCGGCCAGGGCTTCGGCGGGGTTCATAAGGATGCCGGGAGCCGGCGCGGCCCCTTGGATCAGCACCTTTTCATCCACCACGCTGACCCTTCCTTCGGCGATCAGGCGCACGGCCAGGGGATAGATCCTGTGCTCCGCCTCCAGCACGCGGGCGGAAAGGGTATCGGCGTCATCGCGCTCGAGAACCGGCACCGCCGCCTGCACGATGATGGGTCCGCTATCGACGCTCGCGCGCACGAAATGGACGGTGCAGCCGGCGATGCGCACGCCCGCCGCCAGGGCCTGGGCCTGGGCCTCCAGGCCCGGGAAAGAGGGCAGCAACGACGGGTGGATGTTGATCACCTTGTCATGCCAGCGCTCGACGATGCCCGGCGATAAGACGCGCATGAACCCGGCAAGGCAGACCAGCTCCACCCCGGCATGTCTCAGCGCCCCGTCGAGCGCGCCATCGAACCCGGCCCGATCCTCGAAGTCGCGGTGGTCGATGATCTCGGTCGGAATCCCCGCCGATTCCGCGCGCTTCAACCCCAACGCGCCGGGTTCGTTGCTGATCGCAAGCGCGACCCTTGCAGGGTACGCGGGGCGGGCCAAGGCGTCGATCAGGGCCTGCAAATTCGTGCCGCGCCCGGAAATCAGGACGCCGAGCTTCAGGTCCGCCATGCCTCTTCCAATCCCTTTATTTCCGTGCCCGGCACGTTGCCCGCGCGCTCTTCGATGCGGCCGATCCGCCACACCGTTTGCCCGGCGGCCTCGAAGGCCTCGCGCACCGATCCTTCGTCTTCGGGCGCCGCGATCACGGCCATGCCGATGCCGCAGTTGAACGTGCGCGCCATCTCGTATGCATCGATGCCGCCCTCTTTCGCGAGCCACGCGAACACCGGGGGCGCTGGCCAGCATTTGGCGTCCAGCTCCGCGCCCAGGCCCTGCGGCAAGACGCGCGGGATGTTCTCGATCAGCCCGCCGCCGGTAATGTGGGCGAGTCCCTTGACCCCGCCCGCACGAATCGCGGCGAGGCAGCTTTCGACGTAGACGCGGGTCGGCGCCAGCAGCGCGTCGCCAAGGCTCATCCCCGGCGCGAAGGGGGCCTCGCGGTCGTAACCCAGGGCGGCATCGGCGATCACCTTGCGCACCAGGGAAAAACCGTTGGCGTGGAGCCCGGCCGACGCGAGCCCGAGAATGACGTCGCCGGCGGCGATGTTGGGGCGTGGAAGCAGGCGGTCGCGCTCGGCCGCGCCGACGGCGAAGCCCGCGAGATCGTAGTCTCCGGCGCCGTACATGCCGGGCATTTCCGCCGTTTCCCCGCCGATCAGGGCGCAACCGGCCTGGCGGCAGCCCTCGGCGACGCCGCCGACGATCTCCTTCGCCGCTTCGACGTTCAGGGACCCGGTCGCGAAATAGTCGAGGAAAAACAGGGGCTCCGCCCCCTGGACCACGAGGTCGTTGACGCACAGGGCGACGAGGTCGATGCCGACGGTCGCATGGCGCCCGGTGGCGATGGCGACCTTCAGCTTGGTGCCGACCCCGTCCGTCGCGGCGAGGAGCACGGGATCGCTGAACCCCGCCGCTTTGAGGTCGAACACGGCGGAAAACCCGCCGAGCTTCGCGTCCGCGCCGGCGCGCGCCGTCGAACGGGCGAGCGGCTTGATGGCTTCGACGAGCGCGTTGCCGGCGTCGATATCCACGCCGGCGTCCTTGTAGGTTCTGCTCTTAATGGGTTCCTCGCTCACGGTTCCATGGTAAATTGCGCCACCACTTGGGTGCGCCGAAAATACTTTATCCGCGACGGTTTGCAATGGTCCATCCTTTCCCCATCATGCGGGCGGCCGTTTTCGGTGCGGGCGTCGCTTTGCTCGTGCTCGCGCCCGGCATGTTTTCGGGGCGGGCCGGGGCCCAGGAGGTCTTCACGGTCACGGACGTTCGCGTGGACGCCACCGCCAAGACGGCGGCCGCGGCCCGCGAGACGGCGCTCGCCGAGGGCGAGCGCCGGGCGCTTGGACGCCTGCTCGCGCGGCTCACCCTGCGCGCCGACCAGGCGCGCCTGCCGGTGCTCGAGCGCAGCCAGATCGCGGCTCTCGTGCGGAATTTCGAGGTCGAGGAGGAAAAGACCTCGTCCGTGCGCTATCTCGCGAAGCTCACGATCCGCTTCAAGCCGAAAGCGCTTCGCCGGCTGTTGCGGGCACACGACATCCCCTTCGCCGAGACGCTCAGCAAGCCGGTGCTGGTGCTGCCCGTCTACGAAGTGGCGGACGCGCTCGCGCTCTGGGACGATCCGAACCCGTGGCGGGAGGCCTGGGCGCGCCAGCCGAAGCGCGACGGTTTGGTGCCGCTGGTGGTGCCGCTCGGCGATCTTTCGGACATCGCCGATATCGGGGCGGAGCAGGCGCTGCGGGGGGATGATGCCCGGATTTCCGCCATCGCATGGCGCTATGGCGCGGCGGACGCCTTGATCGCGCTGGCAAGGCTCAGGGCCGTGCCGCTCGAGAACCTGCCGCAGGTCGAGGTCAGTGTCGGCCGCTTCGGCGCAAGTGCCCGGGAATGGGCCATCGTCGAGACGTTCACCGCGGCCTCGCCCGACGGGTTGGAGGAGCTGTTGGCCCGCGCCGCCGAGGTGGTCGCGGTCGCGGTCGAGGAGAACTGGAAGCGCGACAACATCTTGCGCTTCGACCGGCAGGGCGACATCACGGTCGCGGTGCCGATCGAACGCCTCGAGGACTGGCTGGAGGTGAGGAAGCGCCTCCAACGGGTCGCTTTCATCCGCCGCAGCGATCTTGTGTATCTCTCGCGGGGCGAGGCCCGGGCGAGGCTTCGCTTCATCGGCGAGGTGGAGCAGTTGGCGCTGGCCCTCGCCCAAAGCGATCTTATCCTCTCCCGGGAGGCGTCTTCGTGGATCCTGCGTCTGGGAAGCGCTGAGCGCCATGGCGCCGTGCAACCATCGGTCGTGAACCGGTGAACCTTCCCAACCTCATTTCTCTCGCGCGATTGTTGTCCGTGCCGCTGCTGGTGTGGGCGCTCCTGGCGGGCGAGCTGAAGCTCGCCTTCTGGATCTTCATCGCCGCCGGGGTGTCGGACGCCGTCGACGGCTACGTCGCCAAGCGCTTGCACGTCACCTCGGAACTCGGCGGCTATCTTGATCCCCTGGCGGACAAGGCGCTGCTCGTCAGCGTCTACGTCACCTTGGGGTACCAGGGTTACCTCCCGACCTGGCTCGTGATCCTCGTGGTCTTCCGGGATGTCATGATCATCGGCGGCGCGCTTCTGTTCCAGACGCTGACCCACTCGCTCAAAATGCAACCCCTGTTGATCAGCAAGATCAACACCCTGGCCCAGATCGTTCTCGCCGCCGTGGTTTTGGGGATGGCGGCCTTTGTCCTGGCGGGCTCGGCCGCGGCGGGCTCGGATCTGTACTGGGCTCTGGTCTACCTGGTGGCGGTGACGACATTGTTGTCGGGCGCCGGCTACCTCGTGAGGTGGGGGCGCAAGGCCGGCAACATGGAAGACGCCCGGTGACGGGGCGGGGGCAATTCTGGTTCTGGCTCGGCGGCGTCGCCGCCTTCGCGGGCGCCCTGTATGTGTTCCGTTCCATTTTGTTCCCCTTCGTGGCCGGCATGGCGGTGGCGTATCTCCTGGATCCCGCGGTGGACAAGCTGGAGAAGTGGGGGCTGGGACGCGCCGCGGGCACGGCCATCGCGCTGGTCGCGTTTTTCCTGGCCGCCGCCGCCGCCCTGCTGCTTCTCGCGCCGGTGCTTCAGTCCCAGATCCTCGACTTCGCCGGGCGGGCGCCCGAGCTGTTCGCGGCCCTGCGCGCGCGCCTCGGCGGCTTCGTCGAGATGCTCGAGGCCAGGCTCTCGCCCGAGGACATCGAGCGGCTGCGCACCGCCGCCGCGAGTTTCGCGGGCGATGCCCTGGCGCTCATCGGCAGACTCATCGAAAGCCTGTGGAGCGGCGGGCTCGCGCTGTTCAACCTGCTCTCCCTCATCTTCATCATGCCCATCGTCGCCTTCTACCTTTTGCGCGACTGGGACCGCATTGTCGGCGCCGTCGACGGCTGGCTTCCCTTGCGTCACGCCGAAGCCATCCGGGCGCTGGCCCGGGAGGCCGACGAGCTGCTCTCCGGTTTCTTGCGGGGCGTCGCCATGGTGTGCCTTATTCTCGGGGCGTTTTACGGTATCGCCCTCTCCCTCATCGGCCTGGAATTCGGCCTGTTCATCGGCCTCGCCGCGGGCCTTCTCTCCTTCGTCCCGTTCATCGGCGCCTTCTTCGGGTTCGTGATCAGCGTCGGGGTCGCGCTCGCCCAGTTCACCGAGTGGATTCCCATCGCCCTCGTGGCCGGCGTGTTCGTGCTCGGCCAGGTCGTCGAGGGCAACTTTCTCACGCCCAGGCTGGTGGGGAAGCGGGTCGGCCTCCACCCGGTGTGGGTCATATTCGCGCTGCTTGCCGGCGGCGTGCTGTTCGGCTTCGTCGGTTTGCTCCTGGCGGTGCCACTCGCGGTCGTGATCGGCGTGCTCGTGCGCTTCGGCCTTGGCCGCTATCTCGTAAGCCCCTTCCACCGCGGCTCCGTGCCGCCGGGTGCGGACGCAGACAGGTCGGAACCACCGTGAGCGGCCCAAATCAGGCTTCAATGGGCGAGACCGCCGCCGGGCAGCTCAGCTTCGACTTCGGCCATCGCCCCTCTCTCAGCGGCGAAGATTTCCTGATTGCGCCCTGCAACCGCGAAGCGGTCGCCTGGATCGACCGCTGGCCCGACTGGCCGTCGCCGGCGTTGGCCGTTTTCGGCCCCGCGGGGTGCGGCAAGACCCACCTCACCCGGGTCTGGCAGGCGCGCTCCGGGGCGCCGGAGATCAACCTTGAGATGTTGTGCGGCTCCGATCCGCCCGCGCTCCTGCGCGGCGCAAAGTGCTGCGTCGTCGAGGACGTGGGCGCCGGGCTCGACGATGCGAAGTCCTCGCGCGCGTTTTTGCACCTTTTCAACCTGGTGGCGGAGACGAGGGGGCACATGCTGCTGACGGCCGCCGCGGCGCCCTCGCGCTGGCCCGTGCGCTTCGCCGATTTGCGCTCGCGCCTTGCCGCCATTCCGGCGGTGGCCGTGGGGGCGCCGGACGACGCGCTGATCGGGGCTTTGATCGTGAAGCTTTTCACCGACCGCCAGCTCAAGGTGGGCGACGAGGTGGTGCGTTACATGCTGGCGCGCATGGATCGATCCTTCGACGCCGCCCGCAGGCTGGTGGCGGCGATCGATGCGGCGGCATTATCGAGACGCCGCAACGTGACCGTGCCGCTCGTCGGCCACATCATGCGGGGCTTCGTTGCCACTGAGGATGGGCCTGAAGAGGCGTGAAGCCGGCTCAGCGGCGTTGCAAAGGAGAAAGGCGATGGATTTAGGAATTGCGGGCCGGACGGCGCTGGTGTGCGCCGCAAGCAAGGGTCTCGGCAAGGCCTGCGCCATGGCGATCGCGGGCGAAGGCGTGAACCTGGTCGTCAACGCGCGCACGGCCGAGCCCCTGGAGGCGGCGGCGGAGGAAATGCGCGGCAAAGCGGGGGTCAGGGTCACGCCGGTGGTCGGGGATATCACCACGGAGCAGGGCCGCGCGGCGGTGCTCGCCGCCTGTCCGGACCCCGACATCCTGGTCAACAACGCCGGCGGGCCGCCGCCGGGAGATTTCCGGGACTGGGACAAGGAGACCTGGATCGCCGCGCTCAACGCCAACATGCTCACGCCCATCGAGCTGATCAAGACCACGCTGGACGGCATGATCGCGCGCAACTTCGGGCGCATCGTCAACATCACCTCGAGCGCGGTGAAGTCGCCCATCGAGGTGCTGGGCCTGTCCAACGGCGCGCGCTCGGGGCTCACGGGATTTATCGCCGGGCTGGCGCGCAAGACCGTGCGTCACAACGTGACCATCAACAATCTGCTGCCCGGTAACTTCGAGACGGACCGGCTGCGCGCGAACCTTCGCGTCATGGCGGAGAAAGCCGGCCAGAGTCTTGAGGACTACGTGGCCGCCAGAAAGGAGAGCAATCCCGCCGGCCGGTTCGGCGATCCCGCGGAATTCGGGGACGCCTGCGCCTATCTGTGCAGCGCCCAGGCCGGTTACATCACGGGACAGAACTTCCTGATCGACGGCGGCGTTTATCCCGGCACTTTTTAGCCCGCCTCGCGGCGCCGGCGCCCGCTTTCATGGCCGCGTGAGGAGTACCGCTCGATCGTGCCTTGAGGTCATGCCAGATCTTTCGGCCTCACCAGGGCCTTGAGAGCGGCAACGCCCGGCCCGAGGTCCTGCCAGCTCGACCCGGAAATCGTCAAGACGGCAAGGGAGGCGGCGGGGAATTCGATGCCGAGCCGCTCGATGTCCTTCCTCTTGCCGGCGCCCGCGAGGTCGGCGGCGAGACTCTGGAGGGTTGGGTTGTGGCCGATCACCAGGACAGAGCCGATCGTCTCGTCGAGCTTTTGCAATCTGCGAAGGAGTTGTTCGGCGTTGGCGGCGTAGAGCCGTCGGTCGATTTCGGCCGGGATGTCCTTGCCGAGGCCGGCGGCGATGAGATCGAGGGTCTCTCGCGCCCGGAGCGCGCCCGAGCAGAGGATGCGCTCGGGGATGAACCCGCGCGAGCGCATGCGCCGGCCCAATTTCGAGGCCCCATCGCGGCCTTCGTCGGTGAGTGGACGGTCGTAATCCTTCGAGCCCGGCCGCTGGCCACTGGATTTTGCATGTCTCAGTAGATATAAAACCTTCAAAGGATGCTCCTTTCGGCTGAATCGGGCGTTTCATCCCTGCGCCCGGCAGCGGGGTCCGCTGCCTGGCGCTCGAGGCGCCTGTCGAGCCGCGATGCGTTGGGGCGCAAGCTGCGCCAACTTGCGTGACAAGAGGACAACATGGAGTTAATCAAAAAATTCCCCTTGTTTCGACAAACCAGGGTCGTCGAAGGCGAGATCGAAGAGTTTCTCGACAAGCTTTCGGAATGCGCCTTGACCTTTAAACAGGCGATCCGCGTGTACATGGCCGAGGGAGCGACCGAGGATTTCGAAGGCAAGCTGGCCCAAGTCAACCAGCTCGAAAGCCGCGCGGACCATCTCCGCCGCTCGGTCGAACGGGCCCTGTACAGCCAGACGTTGATACCCGATGCCCGAGGCGACGTCTTGGGCCTGCTCGAAACCCTGGACTCGGTATTGAATCTTTTCGAGGGCGCGCTCTGGCATTTCTCCATCGAGACCCCGGACATTCCCGAGGAGTTTCGGAAGGCATTCAACGAGCTCGCGGAGCAGGCGGGGTTGTCGGTCGAATCGCTGGTGCTTGCCTCGCGGGCGTTCTTTCGAAATATCGAGGCGGTCGGCGATCACATGCACAAGGTGTTGTTCCATGAGAAGGAGGCGGACATGGTCAGCACCAGGCTCAAGCGCGCCGTCTTCGCGGCCGATTTGCCGCTCAGTCACAAGGCCCACCTGCGCTACTTCGTCGAACACATAGACAACATCCCCGACCGGGCGGAAGACGTGGCCGACCGGCTCGCCATTTACGCCATCAAGCGGACCGTCTGACGCGCGCAAGCGGCGCATGGACATCGCCGTTTTTTTTCTTCCTGACCGGCGGCCCCTACCAAAACACGTCATGCGTTATATTTCAATGGGTTGCGTGCCCCTTTTCCCGTCTTGACACAAAATTTGAACCATCACCCAATGCCAGTCAGGCCTTGTCGAAACCCGGTGTGTTGCTGTACGATGTTGCCGGTCTATTGGGCCTCCCTCGTGGATGCCCAAGACGATAGGCTCAGGTCAGCCTTGAGGGCGGCCGCCGGGGCTGCGGGACGGCGGAGGTGCCCTTGAAGCAGGGAGCTGGGACTGAGTTCAAACGTCTCGCGCCCGAAATTGCCGCCGCGCTGGACGTGACCGGCCATGCCAATGGGAGTGGCTCCCACGATTGGCCGGGTAAATAACACGAAAAGAAAAGGGGAGGCCGCCGAAAATGGCTCACGCGCCGCTCATTGATCCCTATCAGCGCCGCATCACCTACCTGCGGGTGTCGGTGACCGACCGCTGCGACTTCCGCTGTGTCTACTGCATGTCGGAGGACATGACGTTCCTGCCCAAATCCGAGGTTCTGACGCTCGAGGAGCTCGACCGGGTGTGCAGCGCGTTCATCCGGCTCGGCGTGAAGAAGTTGCGGCTCACCGGCGGCGAACCCCTGGTCCGGCGCAACGTCATCACCCTGTTCGAGAGCCTGGGCCGGCATTTAAACTCGGGGGCGCTCGAGGAGTTGACGCTGACCACCAACGGAAGCCAGCTTGCCAAGCACGCCCGGGCGCTGGCGGCGTTGGGGGTCAGGCGGGTCAACGTCTCGCTCGACACCCTCGATGCCACGAAGTTCACCGCGATTACCCGCTGGGGCGAGCTGAATAAGGTGTTGGAGGGGCTGGAGGCGGCCAAGCAGGCGGGGCTCGAGGTCAAGATCAACACGGTGGCGCTCAAGGGCGTGAACGACGACGAGCTCGACAGGCTGATCGCGTGGTGCGGCGAGCAAGGCTTCGACATGACCCTCATCGAGGTCATGCCCATGGGGGACGTCGGCGGCGAGACGCGGCTCGAGCAGTACTGGCCGCTCTCGATGGTGCGGGCTGAGTTGCGGCGGCGCTGGACCCTCGAGGACACGGACCACAGAACGGGCGGTCCGGCCCGCTACACCGTGGTCAAGGAGACCGGGCGCAGGCTGGGCTTCATCACCCCGCTCACCCACAACTTCTGTGAATCGTGCAACCGGGTGCGGCTCACCTGCACGGGCACGTTGTATATGTGCCTGGGCCAGGAGGACGCGGCGGATCTGCGCGCGCCCTTGCGCGCGAGCGACGACGATGAGCTGCTGAGGGCGGCGATTCGCGAGGCGATCACCCGCAAGCCCAAGGGCCACGACTTCGTCATCGACCGCCGGCACAAACGCCCCGCACTCGCCCGCCATATGAGCGTCACCGGCGGCTGAGGAGAGCGCCCAAGGCGGCGCAACGCCTTCCCCTGGCCCGCCCTGTAAGCGTCCGACCGGCGCGATACGGGACCCGCCAAAAAAAGTAAAGTGGCGCAGGCGATAGCCTCGCGGCCGTGCCCATTGGGCAATGGAGCAACGTTCGCCCCGCGGCTTGCTGGATTGCTTCCGCCTCCTCGCCCAAAGCGCCGAGGCCGGATAGTGCTCCAGCCCGCGTTACCGGGACCCGGTTTCCGGCCCGCCCGCGGTCCGGGCATAGGGGAAAAATGCCTGTTTGCCGCCGATCCTGAAAGCCGCGATCGCCGCCTGACCCTCGGCAGAGGTCAGCCAGTCGATGAAGGCCATGCCGTCTTCGCGCTTGGTATGCGGGTGCAACGCCGGGTTGACCAGGATCACCCCGTAAGGGTTGAACAAACGCGGGTCCCCCTCGACAACGGTCACCAGTGGGCCGCGGTTCCGAAAGCTGAGCCAGGTGCCGCGGTCGGTGAGCGCGTAGGCGTTCTTGGGCGCGGCAATGTTCAGCGTCGCCCCCATTCCCGCGCCGACCTCGAAGTACCAGACGCCCGACGCCGTGGCCGGATCGATTCCGGCTTCCCGCCAAAGCCGGAGCTCCGCCATGTGGGTGCCGCTTCCATCACCGCGCGACACGAATCGCGCGCCGCCCGCGGCGATCCGGCGAAGGGCGGCAACGGCATCGTTTGTGCCACGAACCCTGGCCGGGTCGGACCTGGGACCCACGATCACGAAATCGTTGTACATCACATCCCGCCGGCCGACCCCATGGCCGGCGGCGATGAAACGATTCTCCGCCTCGCGGGCATGAACGAGCACGACGTCGACATCGCCCCGCTCGCCGAGCCTGAGCGCCGCGCCGGTGCCAACGGCGATGACATGGATCTTGATCCCGGTGCGGGCGGTGAACAGAGGAAGCAAATGGGCGAACAGGCCTGCATTGTCCGTCGAGGTGGTCGAGGCCAAAGTGATGAATCGCTCTTCGGCGGACGCGAAGGACGCGGTGAGGCTTGTAAGTCCGGCTAGGGCCCAGCCGATAAGGCGGCAGGCGGTTCGCTTGGGCATCGCTTCGACCTCCCTACGCGGCAATCAGTTCCCCGGCGATGAAGGCGCGCCCCTCCGGCGTCGCCGGGCCCGCGAAGAATCTTTCGGCCGGGCTGTGTTCCAGCAACCGGCCCTGGTACAGAAACAGCACGTCCTGGGCCAGTCGGCGGGCCTGCCCCAGGTCGTGGGTGGTCATGATGATCTTGGTTCCCGCACCGTGAATCCCGAGGATGATTCCCTCGACGGCGGCCGTTGCCGCCGGGTCCAGGTTGGCGGTCGGCTCGTCCAGGAACAGGACTTCCGGGCGCAGCGCCCAGGCCCGGGCCAAGGCCAAGCGCTGTTGTTCCCCGGCTGAAAGCACGCGGGCGGAGGCGCCCGCGAGTTGGCCGAGCCCCGTCTTATCCAGGGCTTCCTCGATCAGAGCGGCGCGCCGCCGCCGGGGCACGCCGCGGCACGCCAGGGCGTAGGCGACGTTGGCCGCGGCGGAGCGGCGCAGCATCACAGGACGCTGAAACACCATGGCCTGGCGGGAGCGGGCATCGGCGCCGCCGCCGCGCCATGTCAGGGAACCCGACGCCGGCTCGAGCAAACCGTGGCAGAGGCGGAGCGTGAGGCTCTTGCCCGCGCCGTTGGGCCCCAGGATGATGCTGCGCGAGGCCGCGCTGAGCTCGAAGGAAAACGCCTCCAGGAGCCGCTTGCCCCCGGCCTCGAAGGTGAGGTCTTGCACCCGCAGCGGCAAAAGGGACCCGGTCATTGCCACGCCCTTCCCATTCGGGTCGTGCCGACCCCGAAGACGAGCGTGTCGACGCCGAGACTGATCGCGATGAGGACCAGGCCGAGCGCCAGCACGGGGTCGCCTTTGCCGGTTTCCATGGCGATCGCCATGGTCATCACGCGGGTGACGTGGTCGATGTTCCCGCCGACGACCAAGCCCTGCGCCCGCCCAAGCGGAACGGCGCGATCCCCGCGCCAAGCGGCGGGCCGATGGCGGTGGCGACGGCGAGCGCCGTCAGGCCGACCTTGAGCGCAAGGATGACGACCTTGGTCAGGTCGCTGTCGGGCTGACGACGGGCACAAAGGCCGTGCGCAACGTTTCAAGCGACTCGGCCATGCTGTCTCCATCCGCCTCCGTGTTACGCAAAATTATGCGTATTTATGCAAATTTTCTTGTATTTACGAGCGAGACGTATAAAGTAACACAAAATTACCGACAAGTCCAGGATGCACGCCATGGCGGAGATGATGACCACCAGGGAGGTAGCCGATTACCTCCGCATCAAGCAACGCAAGGTTTACGATCTCGTGAGGGAGCGGGAGATCCCCTGCACGCGGGTCACCGGCAAATGGCTTTTCCCCAAGCACCTGATCGACCTTTGGGTGCTCCAGGCAACCGAGGGAGCCTTGCCGAGGCCCCGTGCCGCACCCCCGCCGATCATCGCCGGCAGCCAGGATCCCTTGCTCGACTGGGCCTTGCAGGAATCCGATTCCGACCTCGCCATGCTGGCGTGTGGTAGCGCCGCCGGACTCGAACGCCTTGCCGACGGCCGGGCGCTGGCGGCGGGACTGCATCTCCTCGACGCGGAAAGCGGCGAGTACAACGTTCCGGCGGTGCGCCGGACCGTTTCCGGAATGGATGTGGTGGTGATCCAGTGGGCCTGGCGGCAGCAGGGGCTGGTCCTCGCGCCCGGCAATCCGCTCGGCATTTCGGAGCTCGGCGACCTCCGCGCCGAGGGACTCCGGGTCGCGCATCGCCAGGACGGATCGGGCAGCCACCTGCTGTTCGATAATCTTCTCAACAGGGCGGGGATCGACACCGAGGATCTCTCTCTGGTGTCGGAGACGGCCAAAAGCGAGATCGATCTCGGTCTTGTCGTGCTCGAAGGCAAGGCGGACGCCGGCATCGCCATCGAAGCGGTGGCCCGGCAGTTGAAGCTGGCGTTCGTGCCGCTCGCCCGCGAGCGTTACGACCTCGTAATCGGCCGGCGCGACTACTTTGAGCCCCCGGTCCAGCGGCTCCTCGGCTTCGCCCGTCTGGAGAAGTTTCGGCGCCGGGCCGAGGAGCTTGCCAGTTATGACATCGCCGAGCTGGGCCGGGTCATCTACAACAGCCCCTAGAGCACTATCCGGCCAGATGGAATCAATTTGATGGCGGCAAATCGGTTTT
>CBESNX010000021.1:0-12872 GCA_965531025.1 uncultured bacterium | reverse complement strand
TGCTCTAGCCTTGCCTCTCTGCCAATGGATGGTACATCGGGCCTCCGGCCCTTGCGCGGCCGGTGGCGTCGATCGGGTTCTCCAGGACCGGCCCTTACACTCAAGGAAAGCGGCCGGGAGGGGAACCCAAAATATGAAGGAGGTGGGCCACGGCCGTTCCCGTGCGGCGATCGGCTTGTCCGGTCGCGTTGCCGTCGGTGGCCGGAGCCACGGGGTTGAGCGGAAACACGGGGGCAGCAAGGACGACCCAGCCTGGTTGCGTCCTGCGCGCTTGTTCCTCTGGGTCATCCGCTCCGCGCTTGGACCCGCGGGTCATGTACCGGCTCTTCCGCCGGGTCTATTGCCGGGGATTGCGCCGGTGACGGAGCCCCATGGGGCGGCGCCGCAGCCGAGCTTGCGGGCGGTGGCGTTGCCGCTCGCGTCCATGCTCGTGATTCAGGTCCTGATCTCGATGGCCGCCCTCACCGTGCCCGTGTTCGCCGTCAAGGCCGCGGCCGACATCGGAATCCCGGCCCGTTGGGTCGGGGCGTACGTCTCGCTGATCTACGTCAGTGCCATGTTCACCTCGGTCCTCGGCGGGCTCTTCGTCCTGCGTTTCGGGGCCGTCCGTGTCAGCCAGTTGTGTCTCTGCATCGCGGCCGCCGGCCTGTGTCTGACGACCACGGCCTGGCTGCCCCTGGTGGCGCTGGGCGCGCTGGTGATGGGTATCGGTTACGGCCCCCCCACGCCGGCAAGCTCTCACGTCCTCGCCCGCCATACGCCGCGGCGTTTCATGCCGCTGGTGTTCTCCGTCAAGCAGACCGGCGTGCCGTTGGGCGGCGCCCTTGCCGGCGCCTTGGTGCCGACGCTGGTCCTGACTTACGGCTGGCGCGGCGCTTCGCTGGCGGCCGCCGCGCTTTGCGTGGCGGCGGCCGTTTTGCTGCAGCCCTTGAGGGCGGGCCTCGATGCCGACCGGGACCGCAGGCGGCGGCTGGGCGGCAACCCGTTGTTCCCCTTGCGGTGGGTGCTGGCCGATCGCGTGCTGCGGCGCCTCGCCTTCCTGTCCTTCCTGTACTCCGCCGTTCAGATGTGCCTGACCGCCTATCTGGTGACCTACCTGGTCGAGGCCGTGAACCTGGATCTGGTCGGCGCCGGAATCGTCTTCGCCGTGGCCCAGACGGCGGGCGTCCTCGGCCGCATCCTGTGGGGCGCGGTTTCGGACGTTCTCATCACCGCGCGGCAGATGCTGGCGCTGCTCGGCGTGATGATGGCGGCGGCGGCGCTCGCGATGGCCTCCTTCGCCCCCGGCTGGTCGCTTGCCGCGATCCTCGCGGTCTCGGTCATCTTCGGGGCGACGGCCATCGGATGGAACGGAATTTATCTTGCCGAATTCGCCCGCCTGGCCCCGCCCGGACAAGCCGGCGTGCTTACCGGCGGATCGCTTTTCATCACCTTCGCGGGCGTGGTGGTGGGGCCACCCCTTTTCGGCGCCTGGGTGGCGTTGAGCGGCAGTTACGGCTCGGGCTTCGTCGCGCTTGCGGCACTCGCGTTGGCGGGCGCGGCGTTGATGGCCTGGACCGGGGCCGCGGAGGACCGCGCCCGCGCGCCATAGGGACGCGGGTGCAAGGACTCTAGACCCCCTCGCTGTCGAGAAAGCTCGCGAGTCCGATGAAGGCGGGGCGCGGATGAGCGATCACATAGGTCGGAATTCTGGCCAGGTATGTGGAGAACCGGCCCTTGTCCTCGAACCGGCGGCGGAAGCCCGAGCGCCCGAAAGCCCGGCCCAGTTTGGGCACGATGCCGCCCGCGATGTAGACGCCGCCGTGCGCCCCGAAGGTGAGGGCCAGGTTGCCGGCCGTGGTTCCCAACATCTCGCAGAACATCGCGACCGCCGCGGCGGCGATGCCGTCGCTTCGCTCGAGCGCCGCCTTCGTCACCTTTTCGGGGGCCATGTTCTGGCGGGCCGCGGATTTGCGCCTGGTCGTTTGACCTTCGAGCTCGGCAAGCGCCTCGTACAGGTTGACGAGTCCCTGACCCGAAAGCAGCCGTTCGGCCGAGACGTGGTCGAACCTCCTGCGCAGGATCCCGAGCACCTCGCTTTCGCGGTCCGTCGCGGGTGCGGGGGTCACGTGGCCGCCTTCCGAGGCCAGCGCCTTCCAGCCTTTTTCCCTCGGAATCAGGGCCGAGACCCCGAGGCCGGTGCCCGGACCGATGATGGCGAAGGGCGCGTTCGCGCGCGCCCGGCCGCGGCCGATTTTGCGCAGCTCTCGGGACTTCAGCCGGGGCACGCTCCAGGCGATGGCCTCGAAGTCGTTGATGACGCGCAGGCCCTCGAGACCGAGCCCGTCGCGCACGTCTTTTATGGAGAAGGACCAGGGGTGGTTGGTCATCCGGATCCTGTCACCGACCACGGGGGAGGCGACGGCGAAGGCGGCCTCAAGCGGCGCCCGCGCCGGCTGGACGGCGGCAAGGTATGCCCGAACGGCCGAAATCAGATCGGGATACTCGGCGCAACGGAGGCGCCTGAAGGCTTTCGGCGATGTCCCTGCGGCTTGCAGGGCGAAGCGGGCGTTGGTCCCGCCGATGTCGGCAAGGAGGCGCCCTTGCGTCCCCCGGCGCGCTTGCTTTTTCATGACCGTTCAGGCGGCGTGCGGGCTCTTGCGCAGGGCCTCGACGAAATTGTCGCGCCAGGCGTTCACGTCGTTGCGCTCAATCACGTCCATGGCCGTTCTCCAGCGCCGCTGGCGTTGTTCGAGGGGCATTTCCAGCGCCTTGTGCAGGGCCTCGGCCACCTCGTCGGTGTCATACGGGTTGACGATCAGGGCGCTCTTGAGTTCTTCCGCCGCGCCGGCAAAGCGCGACAGCACCAGAACTCCCGGGTCCTTGGGGTCCTGGGCGGCGATATATTCCTTGGCCACGAGGTTCATGCCGTCGCGCAAGGGCGTGACCAGCCCGACGTGGCTGCTCCGGAGAAAACCCATCAGCGCCCGCTGGCTGAAGCTCTTGTTGAGGTAACGTAAGGGCACCCAGTCGAATTCGGCGAAGCGGCCGTTGATGTGTCCGGCCGAGGTCTCGAGGGCGCGGCGGATCTCGAGGTATTCGGCGACGTCCGGGCGCGACGGGGGCGCGATCTGCATCATGGTCACGCGGTTGCGAAAATCCGGATAGCGTTCCAGCATCCGTTCGAAGGATTGGAATCTCTCCACCAGGCCCTTGCTGTAATCGAGCCGGTCGACGCCGACGATGAGGCGGCGGCCCGCGAGGCTCTCCTTGAGGCGCGTGGTGCGGCGCGACGTTTGCGACTCTTGCGCCAGGCTGACCACGTGGGCGGTGTCGATGCCGATGGGAAAGGCCTGGACGCGCAGGGTCTTGCGGAAGGCCCTGACGCGGTTGTCGTCCAGCAGCTCGCCGCCGGCCTCGTGCACGATGTAGTCGTGGAACGCGCGCACGTCGTTCTCGGTCTGGAACCCCACCACGTCGTTGGCGCAAAGCGCACGGACCAATGTGCGGTCACGGGGCAGCGCAACCAGAATCTCGTGGGCGGGAAACGGGGTATGAAGGAAAAACCCGATCGGCTGCTTGACCCCGGCGCGGCGCAGCTCCTCGGCCAGGGTGATCAGGTGATAATCGTGGATCCAGATCATGTCGCCCTTCTTCAAGAGCGGCACGAGCACGGCCGCGAAGCGGGCGTTGACGCGCCGGTACGCCTCGAAATATCTGCGGCTGAACACCGTCAGATCGAGGCGGTAGTGGAACAGGGGCCACAGCGTGCTGTTGGCGAAGCCGTTGTAATAGTCGGTGTAATCCTGGTGGCTCAAATCCATGGTGACATAGGCGAGCCGGCCGGTCGTGAAAATATTGGGGTCCTGCGACGGCGCCGCGACCACCTCGCCGCTCCAGCCGAGCCAGATGCCGCCGCTTTCCTTGAGCGCCGCGAGCAGCGCGACGGCGAGCCCGCCGACGCTGGCCGGCCCGCTGTGGGCCGGCGCCACGCGGTTTGACACCACGATCAGACGGCTCAAAGGCTTCCTCCCAGGTCTTGTGCCGACGCTTGGCCGGGTCGACCAAGACTACCCACGGAAGTCGGCTCAGAAAGCTTCCTCCCACGTCTTGCTCAGACGCATGGCCGCGTTGATCAAGCCTACCATAGAATAGGTCTGAGGGAAGTTTCCCCATAGCTCGCCCGTCTGCGGGTCCAGATCCTCCGAAAGAAGGCCCAGGTGGTTGCGGTGGGACAGCATGTTCTCGAAGAGTTTCCGGGCTTCCTCGGTTCTGCCGAGCGCCGCCAGGGCCTCGATGTACCAGAAGGTACAGATGTTGAAGGCGGTCTTCGGCGGACCGAAATCGTCGGACGCGGCATAGCGGAACATGTGATCACCCCGCCGCAAGGTCTTTTCGACCGCCCGCACGGTGCCGACGAAGCGCCGATCCGTCTTTTTGACGAAGCCCAGTTCGTGCAGCAACAGGAGGCTCGCGTCGACGTCGTCGCCGCCGAAGGTGCTGACGAAGCTTTTCAGTTGCCCGTTCCAGGCCTGTTTGCGAATCACCGCCTTCATATCGGCGGCGTGCTTGCCCCAGTATCTGGCGCGCGATTTCAGGCCGGGCTCGCCAAGGTCGCGCGCCAGCCTCCTCGCGATCTTGGCGAGCCGGTCGCATCCCGCCCAGCACATGACGCTCGAGTAGGTGTGGACCCGCTTCCGGTTGCGCAGCTCCCACATCCCGGCATCGGGTTTTTCGAACAGCTTGACCGCCAATTCGCCCAACTTCTCCAGCCCCTCGAACAGGCGGCGGGTGCCCGGCCGCACGAGGCGCCGATCGAAAAAGCTCTGGGTGCCGGCGAGAATGACGCTGCCGTAAACGTCGTTCTGGACGTGCTCGTGGGCCTGGTTGCCGATGCGCACCGGCCCCATTGCACGATAGCCGGCGAGCGAATCGATCTCTTTCTCGGTAAGGCGCGATTCCTGGGTGATGCCGTAGACCGGCTGGAGGTGCCCGTCCTTGGCCGTTGCCACGATGTTGGTGATGTTGGCGATGTAGCGCAGGTAATCCTCCATGGTCTTCGTCGCCCCCAGGCGGTTGAGGGCGTGGACGACGAAGTAGGCGTCGCGCAGCCAGCAGTAGCGATAGTCCCAGTTGCGCGTGGAATCCGCCGCTTCGGGGATGGAGGTGGTCATCGCCGCGATGATCGCGCCGCTTTCCTCGAAGCTGCAAAGCTTGACGGTGATGGCGGCGCGGATCACCGCGTCCTGCCATTCGAAGGGGATCGACAGATAGCGCACCCATTCGACCCAGTATTCGTCGGTCTCTTCGAAGAACTCCCGGACGGTCTCGGTGATCGGCCGGGTGAGACTCTCGTCGGGCCCCAGGATCAGGTCGAAGGGTTCATCGAGCACGAAGGGGATCTCGTCGAGGATGAAAGAGACCGGCGCGTCGGTGGTGAGCCGCAGGGCGAGGCCGCCCGGCGAGACATAGCGGACATGGTTGCTGCCATGGGTGATTTCGGGGCGCGAGGCGCCGTAGTCGTAGACCGGGCGCAGGCGGACCCTGACCCGCGGATTGCCCAGCACCGGCTTGACCCGCCTGACCGTCATGAGGGGGCGGAAAATGCGGCCGAACTGCTTGAAGCGGGGCGCGAAGTCGGTGATCTCGACCGCCGAGCCGTGCGCGTCGTAAAGGGTGGTGACGAGGATGGCGGTGTTGCGCAGATAGTGCTGTTCGCTGCGCGCGAAATCGTCGATGACGATGTCGAAAAAGCCGAATTTCTCGTCATCGCCGTTGCCGTTCAGCAAGGCGCAGAACACGGGATCCCCGTCGAACCGGGGCATGCAGGACCAAATCATCCGGCCGCGCTTGTCGACCAGGCTGCCAAAGGAGCAATTGCCGATAACCGCCAGGTCGAGGTTGCTCATCAAGCCGGTGCCCGGTCAGGCGATTGCCGCCGAGTGCATGCGGGTGGGCGCCGTAAACAGCCAGGACAGGATATCCTCCACCGAATCGACGCGCCAGCGCGCCTCGGTTCTTCCGGCGCCGCCGACGCGTATCGAATGGCCGCCGAGACGGTTGACGGTGGCGAACCCGTTCTCGTCGGTCGTGTCGTCGCCGACGAAGACGGGACGGCACCCCGCGAAGGGGCGTTCAGCCATGAACGCTGCGACCGCGTCGCCCTTGTTGGCGCCGGCCGGTTGGATCTCCAGCACCTTTTTGCCTTGCTGGATCTTAAAAGCCGTGCCGGCGGCCGCCACCAGCTCGGCGACCAAGCGGCGCACCGGCTCTTCCTGTTCGGGCGCGGCGCGGTAATGAATGGCAAGGCTGAGGCCCTTGTCCTCCACCATGACGCCGGGCGAGCGACTCATAAAATCGCGTAGGCCTTTGAGAATACCCTTTAATCCCTCGGGCGGCGCGGCGGCGCGGAAAAGCTCGCCATCCCAGTTGCGCCGCTCGAGCCCGTGAAGGCCTGCCGACGGCAGGCGCAACGGCGCGAACAAACGGTCGAGATCCTTCAAGGGCCGCCCACTCACCAGCGCGAGGGCGCCGCCGAATGCGTCGCTCAAGTTCGCCAAGGTGGCCAGCACCGCGGGGGCGACGGTGACCTCTTCGGGCGTGCACGCGATTTCGATCAGGGTGCCATCCACGTCCAGGAAGAAGGCCCACCCGGTTTCGGGCTTGGGAAGTTTTTTGGACACGGTCATGGCGCGGGACCTCGGGCGGGGAAGGAGCCGCCGGGGAGAGGGTGAACGAAAAGCCCGCGTCCCGGTCCGCGGCGCCTGTCTACAGTGACGGAAAGGCACAGAACCTTGCGCCGGTGGGTGGCCATCACTCGTGACCTCGAATTCCCAAATTTTAAGGTTAACGTATAACCGTTAATAAGCGACTAACCACTTTGTCAATATATCTTGGGGAAGTCTATAAAGAATCCCCTATCTGTAGTGGCTCTACGGCCCCGGTTCTCCCCCCTTCTTCGCCGCGCCGTCCGGCTTGCTTCGCGCCGGGCGAAGGAGACCGGGCGCGGTTCAAAGGGAGGCGCCGCGCCTCGGCGCCTCCCCGGACCTTGGCCCGGCGCCCCGACCCGGCAAGGTCGATGGCGCGCGGTGGGTACACGGCGGTGCGGTCGGCGCGCCCGAAACGGGAGGTGGTCCCGGCGCAA
The DNA here is from genome assembly GCA_965531025.1 of uncultured bacterium. GTDB lineage: Bacteria > Pseudomonadota > Alphaproteobacteria > SMXQ01 > SMXQ01 > CBESNX01. The sequence goes on along the minus strand of CBESNX010000021.1, from coordinate 5,749 downwards.
AGTTTGCCGGCGCAGGCACGCGTTTCCGCGCCCGTCGAATGGCTCTCGGCCATGCCGGAGTCCCCTCGGGAGGTGCGCGGGGACGGCGATGACTCGGCTCGTGCCGCCGGCGAGGTTCGCCATCGGCTCCCTTTGTGTACGCGCCGTTTGCGGCAAAAGCCGCGCCGCGGAAATTTTTTCAGTCCGCGGCACATAAATTTTTTCTATCCTGTTCATTTATCTAATTTAATTTATTTTGATTCTTGGCGATTTTGATGCCATATTGGCGGTGCGATACCCGGCGGCTCTCTGCCGCCGGTGTCGCACGGCCCTTCTTGGGCGTTTCCTCCCTAAACTTGGGCCGCGCAACGCGCGGCCTCTTTTTCGATCGCCCGTTTGGTGCGCTGCCTTACGCCGGGCGCGCCCGGGAAATTACCTCGCCCCGCAAGGCACGCCACGGCCGTGCGCGACGATTCTCATTGCTCGTCCGGCAGCATTTTGGAGAGTTGCTTGAGCGCTGCAATCAGCGTGCTCATCTGCTCGACCAGGGCGCCCATCCGCCGGGTCGGTTGCATGGTTGTCTCATCCATATACAGCGCCCGGTTGACCTCGATCTGGAGGGCGTGCACCTTGGCCGAGGGCCGGCCGTAGTGGACCGTCGTATATCCCCCGGAATAGGGCGTGTTGCGCGCGACTCCGTAGCCCATGTCCTTGAGCACGTCCTCCACCCCACCGGTCACGGCGGACGCGCAGGAAGCGCCGAAGCAGTCGCCGAGCACGAAATCGACCCGCTTCATCCCGGCGTCCCGGTCCATCGGGCCGCCTACCGACGGCATGGAATGGCAGTCGATCAGCAGACAACGCCCCAAACGTTCGCGCGTTTGATCGACGAGCCGCTGCAGCGCCCGGTGGTAAGGCCGGTAGAAGTTGTCGATGCGCTCGGCCGCTTCGGCGAAACGAAGCTTGTCCTTGTAAATGTTTTGGCCGCTTGCGACCACGCGGGCGATGGTGCCGAGGCCGGCCGCAACCCGCGCCGAGCGGGAATTGACGTAGGAGGGCAGGGAATCCTCGAACATCTCCGGGTCGAGCTCGAATGGCTCCCGGTTGGGATCGAGATAGGCGCGGGGGAATAACGCGTGCAGCAGCGGCGCGCCGTGCCCGGGCGCCGCGGCGAAGATGTGATCGACGAAACAGTCTTCCGATCGGCGCAGGGCCTGGGGATCGAGACGCGAGGCCGCCAGGAAAGCGGGCGGATAGTCGTTGCCGCTGTGAGGCGAGGCAAAGACCAGGGGCATGGTCTGTTCTTCCGGCGCCAGAATCCGCCATGTGGCGCCGTTCGGGGACAGGGTGTCGGCAATGGACTTCATGGCATTGTCATTTAGCCCAAACCGGGCGGCATGTCACGCGAGCTCCTCGTCGCTCAAGCCGCGGCGCGGTATTTCGTTTGCCCTGCGGCGCCGGATCGTTGCGCCGGCGCCGGGTGTTTGGGCTCGCATGTTCTCCGATGCCGATTTGTGCTAACATCGCCCCGACCGATGGGCGATCCGGCAAATGTCGGAGCGGACCGGTCGAGGAAATGCGGCGGTTATGCCAAGAGGCCGCGAGCGGGAAACTCATATACTTTGGGTACTTTGGGCTGAACCCTCGGGGACAATGATCGATGTCTGAAGGCAGCGCTTCCGTCCCGCGCCGCGCGAGCGTCGGCGTCCGGGTTGGCGATGTCGTGATCGGCGGCGGCGCGCCGATCGTGGTCCAGTCCATGACCAACACCGACACGGCCGATGCCGAGGCCACCGCGATCCAGGTGGCGGAACTCGCGGCGGCGGGATCGGAAATCGTCCGCGTCACCGTGAACACCGAGGACGCGGCCAAGGAGGTCGCGGCCATCCGCGAGCGGCTGGAGGCGATGGGATGCGGCGTGCCGCTGGTCGGCGATTTCCATTACAACGGGCACAAGCTTCTGACCGCGTATCCGCAGTGCGCCGAGGCGTTGGACAAATACCGGATCAACCCCGGCAACGTCGGGTTCGGCGAGAAACGCGACCGGCAGTTCGCCATCATGGTCGAGAAGGCCCTCGCGTTCGGCAAGTCCGTGCGCATCGGTGTCAACTGGGGCAGCCTCGATCAAGAGCTTCTGACCCGGATGATGGATGAGAACGCGAAGCGGCCCGACCCCCGGGACGCCAAGGAGGTGATGCGCGAGGCGCTCGTCGCCTCGGCGCTCACCAGCGCCCGGCGGGCCGAGGAGCTCGGCCTCGGCCACGACCGCGTCGTGTTGTCCTGCAAGGTGAGCGGCGTCCAGGACCTGGTCGCGGTGTACCGTGACCTCGCCTCGCGATGCGATTATGCCCTCCATCTCGGCCTGACCGAGGCCGGCATGGGCTCGAAGGGCATCGTCGCATCGACGGCGGCGCTGGCGCTGCTGCTGCAAGAGGGGATCGGCGACACCATCCGCATCTCGCTGACGCCGGAGCCGGACGGCGCGCGCGTCCGCGAGGTGGTCGTTGCCCAGGACATCCTCCAGACCATGGGCCTCAGGTCGTTCACGCCGCAGATCGCGGCCTGCCCGGGCTGCGGGCGCACGACGAGCACCTTCTTCCAGGAACTGGCCGATCAGATCCAGGGTTACGTGCGTGCGCGGATGCCGGTCTGGCGCGAGAGGTATGTCGGCGTCGAGGACATGCATCTCGCCGTCATGGGCTGTATCGTCAACGGTCCCGGCGAGAGCAAGCAAGCCAATATCGGCATCAGCCTGCCCGGCACCGGCGAGCAGCCGAGCGCGCCGGTCTTCATCGACGGCAAGAAGACCGTGACGCTGCGCGGCCCTAATATCGCCGAAGAGTTCAAAAGGATCGTCGACGACTACGTCGCGACGAAATACGAGAAGCGGCTCGGCGCTTCCGCCTGAGCATGACGCCGCCCGCCGTTCGGCGTCGCGTATCCCGTCCGGCGGGGCGAACCCGCGGACGCTGTCCGGTAAATCCGGGATCGGGTCGTTCCAGCCATGGCGTCGGCGAAGTTTACCGTTTGCATTCTTTTTGCCCTCGCCGGGCTGCTCGAGAGGCCGGGCCGCATCCACCTGATCATGGGGGCACGCAAGGAGGACCACTCCGCGCTTGTGGGGCCCGGCGGCCCCCGCGCCGGCGAAGGGCGTGACCCTTCATGACGACCCTCGTCACCGGCGCCACCGGATTTATCGGATCGGCGGTCTTGCGCAAGCTGCTGGAGGCCGGCGCGACGGTACGCGCCCTCGTGCGGCCCGAGAGCGACCGCCGCAACATCGAAGGCCTCCCGGTGGAGACGGTCGAAGGCGATCTTGGCGACCGCGCCTCCCTCGAGCGCGCCGTCAAGGGCTGCGCCGCCCTTTACCACGCCGCCGCCGATTACCGCCTGTGGGTGCGAAAGCCGGATGAGTTGTACAAAACCAACGTCGAAGGAACCCGCAACATGATGTCGGCGGCGGGCGAGGCCGGGGTAAAGCGCGTCGTCTATACGAGCTCCGTCGCCGTGCTCGGCCTCAATGCCGACGGCAGCCCGGCCGACGAGGACACGCCCGCGACCGTCGACGACATGATCGGCCACTACAAGCGCTCCAAGTTCCTTGCCGAGAAGGAGGTGCGGCGCATGGTCGCGGAGGACGGGCTGTCCGCGGTCATCGTCAACCCCTCCAGCCCGGTCGGGCCGCGCGACATCAAGCCGACGCCGACCGGACGCATGGTCGTCGAGGCCGCGGCCGGGCGCATGCCGGCTTACGTGGACACCGGGTTGAACCTGGTGCACGTGGACGACGTGGCCGAGGGGCACCTCTTGGCCTTCGAGCGCGGGCGCGTCGGCGAGCGTTACATCCTCGGCGCGGAGAACCTTGCCTTGCGCGACATCTTGACGGAGATCGCGGCCCTCACCGGGCGGCGGCCGCCGCGCGTGCGGCTGCCCCACAACCTGGTTCTGCCGGTGGCCGTCATCGCCGAAGGCTGGGCGCGCATCAGCGGCGGCGGCGAGCCGATGGTCACGGTGGACGGCGTGCGGTTGGCCAGGACGAAGATGTATTTTTCCTGCGAGAAGGCCATGCGGGAATTGGGTTACGCGCCCCGGCCGGCGGCCGAGGCGCTGAGCGACGCCGTCGCCTGGTTCCGCGCGTTCGGCTACTGCCTCTGACCCCGCTGGCAGGGGACGGTCGCTTGGCCAACAACGCGCCGGCAACGCGGTCAACACATTGGCTTTATAGGAAAGTCACAAAATATCGTGACGCACCGTGGTCCGCCGGTCCAGCAGGCTGCGCTACGCCCCGCCTCTCTGGTTCCGGCCGAGGGTGGGCGCTTTCCAGCGCCCACCCTCGCCACGGCGGCGCCGGCGCGCGGAATCGAGAGTCATCGCCAGGAACAACGCCGCCGCGAGGGGGAGCGCAACCGCCAACGCCCGCGGCTGGCGGTAATAGGCCAGCGTCGGCGTATAGGCCGCCGCCATCAGGGCCCAGGCAAGCGCGGCGGCGACCGCCGCGAGCGCCCCCGAATGCAGAGGCAGGGCGAGAAGGACCAGCGGCGGGGCGAGGTAAGTCACGCCCATGGCGATAACACACCCCAAGAGCAAGGGTGGTGAATACCGAAGTTCCGCGTAAGCCGTGCGCGCAACCATATGCCATAAATCCGCCAGCCGGTCATAGGTCCGCAGGCTCCGGCTCGCGTCCGCGAGGCCGAGCCAGAGGCGTCCCCCGGTCCGCTTGATTGCCCGGGCGAGCGCCAGGTCGTCGATCAGCGCCGCGCGGATTTCGTCGATTCCGCCGGCGCGCTCGAGCGCCCTTCGCCGAACGATGATGCACGCGCCGGCCGCCGCCGCCGTCCCGCGCCCGTCGTCATTGACGTAACCGAAGGGGTAGAGCTTCTGAAAGAAGAACACGAAGGCGGGAATCAGGAGCCGTTCCCACAGGCGCTCGCAGTGAAGGCGCACCAACAGCGAGACGAGGTCGCGGCCCTCGGCCTCCGCTTTGGCGACGAGCGCGCCGAGAGTCGTCGGCGCGTGCACCGTGTCGGCGTCTGTAAGGAAGAGGTAGGAGGCAGAAGGCGCGGTCTCGAAAGCGCGCACGACCCCGTGGCTGAGCGCCCACGGCTTGCCGGTCCAGCCGGGCGCAAGCGGCGGGGCGGACAAGACCTCGAGGCGCTCCCCGGCCGGCCCGGACGCGGCGAGCCGGCGCGCGATCTTGACGGTGGCGTCGGTGCTCGCGTCGTCGACGAGGATGATCGAAAAGGGCCCGGCGTAGTCTTGGGCGAGCAGGCTTTGGAGCGCGGCGGCAACGGTTCTCGCCTCGTTACGCGCCGGCACGATGGCGACGACGCCGGGCCAGCGCGAGGGCGGCGGGCACCGCCCGAGACGTTGGTTTGCGAGCCAGAAGCCGCCGCGCAAAGCAATGAGATAGACCCAGACCGCCAGGGAAAGGGCGGCGAGCCCGGTTGCGATGGCGCTAGCCATGCCCTTCCGGGCCGCTTGCCCCGGCGCACTCGACCGGGGCCGTAGGGTTCACGAAACGTCTCATCCCGCCCCCATGACCTTCGCCGCTCCGCATTTCCAACCGGCCGCCGTCCGGCGGCGAACACCGGGCGTCTTGCCGTTTCCCAGGCAACTTGCCCGGCAACGCGGTCCAACGTCCGGGGGCCCCGCCCTTTGCCGCCAATCGACGTGCGGTCCAATTTATCAGCCGATCCTTCCGGAAAGCACGCTGGCGCTCAATCCTGCTTTGCCTTGAGGTTGGCGATTTTTTTTTCGATCGCCCTGATCA
>CBESNX010000020.1:0-13065 GCA_965531025.1 uncultured bacterium | reverse complement strand
CGGCTGGCGGCCGTCTGCATCATCTCGATGGCGCAACAGGCGAGCCCGAAGGTCATCGGCCACAGCGACCCGGTGCGCGCCCAGTTCACCAGCTTGTCCAGCTGCGCCACGATGAAGCCCTTGTTTTGGAGCTCGCCGGTGACGGACCTGAGGGCCGCGTCCTGGCGGGAGCCGGGCAACAAGGGGGCGCCTGCCACGGCGCCCGTTATCTCGGGCCCTTTCACTCCCATTCCAGGGCTCCCTTCTTCCATTCATAGATGAAGCCGATGGTCAGCACGGCGAGGAACACGACCATCGACCAGAAGCCCAGCAGGCCGATATCACCAAGGGCCACGGCCCATGGGAACAGGAAGGCGACTTCCAGATCGAAAATGATGAACAGAATCGCGACGAGATAAAAGCGCACGTCGAACATCCCGCGCGAATCGCCGAAGGCATCGAACCCGCACTCATAGGGCGCGAGCTTTTCCGAATCAGGGCGTTGGGCGGCCATGACGTAGGACATCGCGATCATGAGGCCCGAAAGCGCCGTCGCGATACCCAGAAAGATCAGTATGGGAAGGTACTCGAGAAGCAGTGCTTCCATCGCAAAGGCCCCTTAGGTCACATTCAAACGGACCGGACCGTTGCAAGTGGTTGCGGTGCAACAACCCGGCCCGGCAGCCGCCATTCCCGGGGTGGTAATGGATCGAAAGCAATATAGGAACCGGGCGGCCTAAATGAAAGTAAAGATCGCGTTGGCTTTGGCGCAACCGCGCCGCTTGGATACTGGCGGGAGCGACGGGACTCGAACCCGCGACCTCCGGCGTGACAGGCCGGCGCTCTAGCCAACTGAGCTACACCCCCGAAACGGAACCGACGCCTGGGACGTCCGGCCAAGCGCATCCTCGCAGGAGGGCTTGATGTACTGTACCCCCCCAAGGCTGTCAAGGAACCTGGTCAACCCCTTGCCTGCATGTCCCCTATGGCGCCGCTTGGCGGCCAAAGCACTTGCTCCGGCAGGCGTCCAATCGGGGCCGCAACGGCGGCGGCGCGGCGCCGCGGTTCGGCGCCCCAAAGCACGGCGTTCCGAGCCGCTTTGCCACCAGGTCGATCTCGCGTTGCAGCAGCCCGAGGTAGCTTGCGACCGGAGCGTAGCGGCTCACGATGTTCGTGTGACAGCCGCAGAACCAGCAGAGGCTGTCGCAGAAGGCGATGTGGAGGTAAAGCGACAGCGGCGCCTCCGCCGGGACCTCGTCGAGCCAGCGCGCATGGGTCTCGGCGCCGACGCCGGGGTGGAAATGCGGCGCGGTCGGATAGCTCGTGCAACGCGGCACGGGCCGGTCGTACCTGGACAAGAGCTTCGGCTTCATCAGGCCGCATTGTGCCGCTCTCAGCATTGCTTCGCCTTGATCTGGATCAAAGCGCGCCCGACTCTCGGCTATCCTTAACCTACAAGGGCGGGGCGCGAACCATCAAGAGGCCAAGAATGGCCCGGACGGGGCGCCTCGCCGCTCCCTTTGCGACCCGGGCGGGAACCGCTGGCGAACCGGGCCGTGACAAGCGCTTTATTTAAGTGGAGGGCGATGACGGATTCGAACCGCCGACCTTCTCGGTGTAAACGAGACGCTCTGCCAACTGAGCTAATCGCCCGACCTCGCCGGCCGCCGTCCTGTCCCTGACGCCGTGATCACACCGCGCGTCGATTATTCGCGAACGGCGCACGAGTGCAAACAACAATGCCGGCTGCCCCTGGCAAGACAGCCGGCACCGGAAGCTACTGCAGTATGGTCAATTCACGGCTTGTTTCAGTCCCTTGCCGGCTTTGAACTTCGGCTGGTACGAGGCGGGGATCTGGATCCTTTCCCCGGTGCGGGGGTTACGGCCCTGCGTTGCGGCACGATAAACAACGTTGAAAGTGCCGAAACCGACGAGACGCACTTCCTCGCGTTTGCCGAGCGATCCAGTTATGGAATCGAACACGCTGTCCACGGCCTTTGCCGAGTCGGCCTTGGAAAAACCAGTACCGGCCGCAACCGCTGCCACGAGATCGTTCTTATTCACCGTCACCCCCTCTGTAAATGGAATATCGTTGGTCGGGCATGAATGGGATGCCCGGTTGAGAACGGGCAGTCTAAATCGCCCCAAATGGCCGCGTCAATCACAGAAGCACAATTTTCCCCAGCTTTTTTGCGCCCTGCGAGGCCCCCGAAAGGCAGGATGAGGGCACAAGGCGGCGCAAGACGCGAGCCGCGGATGACCGGCCTCGCGCCCTTCCATGAAAGTGTGCGCTAATGGGTCAGGACGCCTTCGCGGCCGCCTTCCGCTTCCGCTCCCGGAACCCCCTCGCCCTCCGCGGGTTCGATCCACTCGATGGGAACCAGCGGCTTGGTCAAAGCGTGCTCCAGGATCTCGTCGACGGAGGCCACCGGGATGATCTTGAGGCCGCGCTTGACGTTGTCCGGAATCTCCGCCAGGTCTTTTTCGTTTTCCTTCGGGATCAAGACCGTCTTGAACCTGCCGCGCAAGGCCGCGAGAAGCTTTTCCTTCAGCCCGCCGATCGGCAGCACATTGCCGCGCAGGGTGATCTCCCCTGTCATGGCGAGATCCTTGCGCACGGGGATGCGGGTCAGCACCGAGACGATCGAGGTGACCATGGCCACCCCCGCCGACGGTCCGTCCTTGGGCGTCGCGCCCTCGGGCACGTGCACGTGAATGTCCCGCTTCTCGAATATGGTCGGCTTGATGCCGAAATTAACGGCGCGCGACTTGACGTAGCTTTCCGCCGCCTGCACCGACTCCCGCATGACGTCGCCAAGCTTGCCGGTAATCGTCATCTTGCCCTTGCCCGGCAGTATCACCGCTTCGATCGAGAGGAGCTCGCCCCCCACCTCCGTCCAGGCGAGCCCGGTGCTCACACCGACCAGATCCTTCTCTTCCATCTCGCCGTAGCGATAGCGCCTGATCCCCAAATACTTCTTCAAATTACGGCGGGTGACCTTGACCGTCTGGACCTTGCTCGACGCGATTTCCTTGATCGCCTTACGCATGAGGTTGGCAATCCCGCGCTCCAGATTCCGCACCCCGGCCTCGCGGGTATAGTAGCGGATCAGATCCAGGATGGCGTCGTCGCCAATCGACCATTCGCGCTTCTTCAGCCCGTGGGCCTTCATCTGCTTGGGGATAAGGTGGCGCTTGGCGATCTGCACCTTCTCGTCCTCGGTGTAGCCGGGCAGCCGGATGACCTCCATGCGGTCCAACAGCGCCTGCAGCACGGCCAAGGTGTTCGCGGTTGTGATGAACATCACGTCCGAGAGATCGTAATCGACCTCGAGGTAATGGTCGTTGAAGGCCGAATTCTGTTCCGGGTCGAGAACCTCGAGCAAAGCCGCGGACGGATCGCCGCGGAAATCGGCTCCCACCTTGTCGACCTCATCGAGCAGGAACAGCGGGTTCGACGACTTGGCCTTCTTCATGCCCTGGATGATCTTGCCCGGCAGCGAGCCGATATAGGTGCGGCGGTGCCCGCGAATTTCCGCCTCGTCGCGCATGCCGCCGAGCGACATGCGCACGAAGTTGCGGCCCGACGCCCGCGCGATCGACTGGCCAAGCGAGGTCTTGCCCACGCCCGGCGGGCCGACGAGGCAAAGAATCGGACCCTTGATCTTGTTCACGCGTTGCTGAACGGCGAGGTATTCGAGGATGCGCTCCTTGACCTTCTCGAGGCCGTAATGATCGGCGTTAAGCACCCGTTCGGCATGGTTGATGTCGCGCTTGATCCGCGTCTTCTTGCGCCACGGAATGCTCAGCAACCAGTCGAGATAATTGCGCACCACCGTGGCCTCGGCCGACATCGGGCCCATGGTGCGGAGCTTCTTGAGCTCGCCGAGCGCCTTCTCGCGTGCCTCTTTGGTAAACCGGGTCTTCTTGATGCTCTCTTCGAGTTCGGAAATTTCGTCTTTGCCTTCCTCGCCCTCGCCGAGCTCCTTCTGAATCGCCTTGAGCTGCTCGTTGAGGTAAAACTCGCGCTGGGTCTTCTCCATCTGATTCTTGACACGGTTGCGGATTCTCTTTTCCACCCGCAGGACGCCGATCTCGGCCTCCATGCAGGAGTAGATCCGTTCGAGCCGCTCGCTGACCACCCCGATCTCCAGAAGCTCCTGCTTCTCCGAAATCTTGAGGGAGAGATGGGAGGCCACCGTGTCGGCAAGCTTCCCGGGGTCATCTATTTGATTAAGAGAAACGAGCACTTCTGGTGGAATCTTCTTGTTTAGCTTTATGTAGTTTTCGAACTGGGTGATGACCGAGCGGCACAAGGCGTCGAGCTCCTCCTGATTGCCCATCTTCTCTTCGACGACTTCCGCGTAGGCTTGGAAGAAGGCCTCGTTATCGGCGTATCTGAGGATGCGCGCCCGTTGACCGCCCTCCACGAGCACCTTGACCGTGCCGTCGGGCAGCTTGAGCAACTGGAGCACCGTGCCAATGGTGCCGACGGAGTGAATGTCAGCCGGAGTCGGGTCGTCCTGGACGGCGTTCTTTTGCGCGACAAGCAGGATCTGCTTGTCCTCCTTCATGACGTCGTCAAGGGCTGAAACCGACTTCTCCCGGCCCACGAACAGGGGCACGATCATGTGGGGGAACACCACGATGTCGCGCAAGGGCAAAACCGGAAACAAGACGCCTTTGGAGATTTCTATCATTTCAGCCCTTCAGTCGATGTGCAGCACGGGTTGTAACGGCCTTTCGTCGCCCAAAACCCTGGGAGCGGTCATAGAAGAACTTGGCGTGGCTCGAGCCGCGGTTCAAGGGGGGTCCGAGCTGTTGAACGTTGAGACGACCGCGCTCGAGTCCGTCAGGCCCTGGAGCCGACGTCTTCCCGGCGGTCGGCGTAGATGTAGAGCGGCTTTGCGCGTCCCTCCACCACTTCGCGGTTGACGACGATCTCCTCCACGCCCTCGAGACCGGGAAGCTCGAACATCGGCTCGAGAAGGATGTTTTCCATGATCGAGCGCAGGCCCCGCGCCCCGGTCTTGCGCCCGATCGCCTTCTTGGCGATGGCGCCGAGCGCATCGTCGGAAAAATCGAGGCGCACGTCTTCCATCTCGAAGAGCCGCTGATACTGCTTGACGAGGGCGTTCTTCGGCAGGGTAAGAATGTCGACCAGCGCGACCTGGTCGAGATCCTTGAGGGTGGCGACCACCGGCAGCCGCCCGACGAATTCGGGGATCAGGCCGAACCTGAGAAGATCCTCGGGCTCGACGTCGTGCAGGATTTCGCCGGTCTGGCGGTCTTCCGGGGCGCGCACGTCGGCGCCGAACCCGATCGAAGTGCCGCGGCCGCGGGCGATAATGATCTTTTCAAGCCCGGAGAAGGCGCCGCCGCAAACGAACAGGATGTTGGTGGTGTCGACCTGCAGGAACTCCTGCTGGGGATGCTTGCGCCCGCCCTGGGGCGGCACCGAGGCGACCGTGCCTTCCATGATCTTCAGCAGAGCTTGTTGCACGCCCTCGCCGGAGACGTCGCGGGTGATCGACGGGTTGTCGGACTTGCGCGAAATCTTGTCCACCTCGTCGATGTAGACGATGCCCCGCTGCGCCCGTTCGACATTGTAATCGGCCGCCTGCAAAAGCTTCAGGATGATGTTTTCCACGTCCTCGCCCACGTATCCCGCTTCCGTCAGGGTCGTGGCGTCGGCCATGGTGAAGGGCACATCGAGGATGCGCGCCAGCGTCTGGGCCAGCAACGTCTTGCCGCAGCCGGTCGGGCCGATCAGCAGGATGTTGGATTTGGCAAGCTCTACGTCGTCGCTCCGCGAGCCGTGGGCGAGCCGCTTGTAATGGTTGTGCACGGCAACCGACAGCACGTGCTTGGCATGACCCTGGCCGATCACGTAGTCGTCCAAAACCGTGCAAATGTCGCCCGGCGTCGGCGCCCCGTCCTGAGACCGGACAAGGCTGGTCTTGTGCTCCTCACGGATGATATCCATGCAGAGCTCGACGCACTCATCGCAGATGAACACCGTGGGCCCGGCAATGAGTTTGCGGACCTCGTGCTGGCTCTTGCCGCAGAACGAGCAATACAGGGTATTTTTGGTATCGCTGCCGCTGGACTTGTTCATACGCGTTCCGCCATCAACCGAATGCGCGACTCCTGGGACAACACCTCACCCATCATGTTAGCCACAGCCCGACCGACCACACAACGCAAAAATGGAACGGGGCGCGAAAACGCTGGTGCCGCGCGGGACTCGGCGCCCTGGAAGGCTGCTGGACTTTCCCTTTCCGCCGGGAGCACCTGACATGGAGTCATCCCGGACATTTGGGTTAGGCAACTGAATTATCAGATGTAATTTGGTTAAGAATAAGTTAATTCCCGACCTTATCGGCCCCCAATCCGCCCATCGGAGCGCCAAGACCATATCAGTCCCCGCTTTTTTCCGTCTTTTCCTCGACGGGACGCTTGCTGACGACCTCATCGATCAGCCCGAATTCCTTGGATTCCTCGGGCGTCAGGAACTTGTCCCGCTCCACGGCCTCTTCGATCACCGTGAGGGGTTGGCCGGTATGGCGGACGTAGATGTTGTTCAGGCGCGAGCGCAGCGCCAGTATTTCCCTGGCCTGGATCTCGATATCGGTCGCCTGGCCCTGGACGCCGCCCGAAGGCTGGTGGATCATGATGCGGGCGTTGGGAAGGCAATAACGTTTTCCCTTGGCCCCCGCGGCCAACAGCAAGGATCCCAGGGACGCCGCCTGGCCGATGCAGACGGTCGCGATATCGGGCTTGATGTACTGCATGGTGTCGTAGACCGCGAGCCCCGCGGTGACGACGCCGCCCGGCGTGTTGATGTAAATGGAAATGTCCTTGTTGGGATTCTCCGCTTCCAGATACAGTAGCTGGGCGGACACCACATTCGCGAGCTCATCGTTGACCGGCCCGACCAGGAAGACGATGCGCTCCTTGAGAAGGCGCGAATAGATGTCGTAGGCGCGTTCGCCCCGGTTGGTCTGCTCGACGACCATCGGCACCAGGGTGTTCATATAAGTTTCAAACGGTTCGCTCACGTCGTTAACCCTCTCCCCATCCATGGCGGACGATACCAGGTAACACTTACTTCCCTCTCGTAGATAGGGTCGCTTTCTCCTGATTTTGCTCGGCTGCCGTTGCCTTTTTTGACGGCGTCTTTTCGGCGGCGCGTTTCCCTGACTCCGCGCTTGCCGCCGCCCTCTTCGTGGCGCTTGCCTGTGGCGCCGCCGGCGCGTCCTCTTCCTCGGCTTCCCTCACCAGCGTTTCAGCAGACACCTTGCGCTCCGTCACCTCCGCGAGTTCGAGGATGAAATCGACCACCTTGTCCTCGAAGATGGGGGCGCGCAGCGATGCCATCGCTTCCCGGTTGTTTTGGTATTGCTCGACGATCCTGCGCTCTTGACCCGGGAAGCGCCGCGCTTCCGCCACCACCGCCCGATTCAGGTCCTCCTGGGTGACGTCGACATTGTTCGTCCGGCCGACCTCGGACAGCAACAGGCCGAGGCGGACCCGGCGCTCGGCAATGGCCCGGTACTCCGCGCGCAGGTCTTCCTCGCTTTGGCCGGCGTCCGCATTTTGCTCCAACTCTTCGGAAACCCTTCTCCAGATGGCTTCGAACTCGCCTTCCACCATGCCTTCGGGCACCGGGAAATCGTATTGCTCGGCCAGGGAATCCAGGAGACTCCGCTTCAAACGCATGCGTGAAATCAAGGCGTAATCCCGCTCCAACTGCTCGCGCAACGCCCGTTTCAGGGCCGCAAGGTTCTCCTGCCCCATCCTCTGGGCCAGATTGTCGTCGACGGCGACCGGTTTGCGTTCGCGCACCTCCTTGACGTCGACCGCGAACTCGGCCTCCCTGCCGGCCAACTCCGAATTCCCGTAATCGTCCGGGAAACGCAGCTTGCAAGTGACGTGGTCCCCCGCTTTGGCCCCCCGCAGCTGCTCCACGAATCCGGGAGCGAAGGTTCGGCCGGAAAGTTCCAGCAGGAAATCCTCGGCGGTGCCGCCTTCGAACTCCCTGCCGTCCATCCGGCCGACGAAATCGACCAAGAGAGCATCGCTCTCCGTCGACTTGCGGGCCTCGGCCACGGGCTCGAAGACAGTCTGCGCCTCCGCGAGGCGCTTGACCGCCTCGTCGACCTCGCCGTCGGCAACCTCGACCACGAGCCGTTCGAGCTTCAACTTGGAAAATTCCACGGGCTCGATGTCGGGCATCAGCTCGACTTCCATGGTGTATTCGAGATCCGCCCCTTCCGAGAAAGACTTGATCTCGACCTTCGGCTGCAGGGCGGGACGCAGCCCCTTGTCCGCCAGCGCCCGGGCCGAACTGTCGGAAACCGCGCGCTCGAGGATCTCCTCCATCAGGGACGGGCCGTGTTGTTTTCTCAGCAACGGAACCGGCACTTTCCCGGGACGGAATCCCGGCATTTTGATCGTCTTGCTCAGTTCCACAAGGCGGCTCTGCAACTTTTCCTCGATGTCCTGGGCGGGGACGGTGATCTTGAATTCGCGCCTCAGTCCCTCGCTAGCGGTTTCGACGACTTGCATGGAAATTACTGTCCCTGTTGAACCAAAACTCGACGCGGGCCGGCCATACCCGTTTAACCCATGATCTGGTGCGGGCGGAGGGACTCGAACCCCCACGACTTGCGTCACCAGATCCTAAACCTGGCGCGTCTACCAGTTCCGCCACGCCCGCATCGGTGAACGGCCGCCCGAGGCGGCAGGGCCTAAAAGCGCCTCTCTATAGCATAGACGAATCGGGCGAAACAGGGCAAACCCCCAAGGCCCCGGCAACCGATTTCTGGCGACACCACACAGCCTTTGCGTCGATCCGGGAAATCTCGGCCAATGTGAGTCATGCCCGTTTGATCTCCATGCCTTGGGCCAAGGGCCATGGCCACGTGACACGCAAGCGTCGCTCACGAGCTTCCGGGAAGCGTTTGCCACCTGCCGGAGACAGCCGCGCGTCCACCGCTTGCTGCCGCGGACCGGTTGAGCAACGCCTGCCTCACCCTGTCCGGCGGTGTCCCGGAGGCTGTTGGCCAAGGTCTTACGTTTGCTTGCGTACCCCCGATCATCGCCGCACCCGACGAAGTGGAAGGCACGCCGGGATATACGCGGGCTTGCGCCGGAGGAAGTGTGTCCAGACTTCGTCGAAGCTGGCCAGAGGAGGGGAAAATCAAGCCCGAACGCCGCGGCGGCCCGTCGCAGCGGCGACCAAGTCAGTTGCGAAGCATCATCGCAGCGCCAATCAGGCGCTGTCCGGCGCCGGCCGTTGCCATAGCGCCGGGCGGCACCACACAACCGCCGAAAAGGCGCAGCAGCGGCATAAGCCAAACTCGCCTCGTGTCAGTGTCTCAATCGGGGTTTATGATATTCACCGGAATCGACTCGAAACCGGTTGCAGTCGCGGCCCGGCCGGACCGGGCATGGCCGCGGGCCTGACGTGTCAGGCCGCCTCGGAGGCGATCTTCTCGCTGTATTGTTCGGCGAAAGACCGCAGGGCCAGGAGCCGCGGGCCGTCCTGGAACAAGAAGCGGTCGGTTCCACCGATGCTGATCCGGAATCGCACATGCGGGATGCCGAAGGAGTCGTTCGTGATCTCCAGAACCTTGGCGGTCTCCAACATATTGTCGGTGCGGACACGGCGGTAGACGCATCCCGCCTCGATCGCCGCGAGGTTCAGTTCCCGTTTAAAAAGCCTGTTCAACATTTGCCGGGACCGTTTCCAATTCGAATTCCGTTGCGTACCAATCATGAGAAGCGACGTCTTAACAATCCGTTAAGACAATTCGTTAACGGAAAAATTCCGGCAGAGCCGAATTTTCGTCAAGCTTTGCAAGGCCGTTAAAGAAGGATGAAAGCTGTTTCCGGCAGGTTCCGGTGGCCGTGGACTTTTCCGGTCACAAGGGGGTGGCGAGGCTGCGGGTCGGCTGGGGTTTACCCGGTTTCGCCTTTGAGACTCCGCAACACCCCGGGGACGAGATCCGGCAAGTCCTCGGCGATCAGGCCGGGGCCGAACGCCGCGGCGGCCTCGCCGTGAAGCCAGGCGGCGGCACAGGCGGCATCGAACGGCGCCATGCCCTGGGCCATGAGGCCGACGATGAGACCGGAGAGCACGTCGCCCGCCCCGCCGGTCGCAAGTTCGGGCGGGGCGTTGCTGTTGATCGCGGCGCGCCCGTCGGGGGCGGCGATCACCGTGTCGAATCCCTTGAGCACGACGACGGCGCCGGATTTTCGCGCGGCATTCCGCGCCCGGCTCAGCTTGTCGCCCTGCGGGGGAAACAGGCGCGCAAACTCACCTTCATGGGGGGTCAGCACGCAAGCGCCGCGGACGGCCGCAAACAAATCCTCCGGCCGATCCTTAAAAACGGTGAGCGCGTCGGCGTCCAGCACCGAACGCTTGTCCGCCGCCAGGGCGGCGAGCACATGGGCGCGGGTGGCGGCGTTGACCCCATAGCCGGGGCCCAGCAGCACGGCGTTCCTGCGGGGGTCCGCCAGCAATTCGGCAAAGGCCTTGCGGTTCGCGATCGCTGCCGTCAAGACGCCCGGCATGTAGACGGCATAGATCGGCGTCGCCCGCGGCGGGCTTGCGATGGTGACGAGACCCGCTCCCGCCCTGAGCGCCGCGCGGGCCGCGAGGCGCGCCGCGCCGGTCATCGCGGGCCCGCCGCCGACGATCACATGGCCGCGGCTGTACTTGTGGTCCGTCGCCTTGGGCCAGGGAAATGCGGCGCGCCAGAGGACAGGCGTGTTTTCGTGAGCCGCCGGTTGGATCTCGTCCAGCACGCGCACGGGGATGCCGATATCGGCCACCACCACCTCGCCGCACAAAAGGCGCCCGGGCAACAAGAGATGGCCGGGCTTTTTGCGGAAGAAAGTGACGGTCAGCGCGCAGCGCGGCGCCGCCCCCAGCGCCTCGCCCGTATCCCCCTGTACGCCGCTCGGCATGTCCACGGCGATACACGGGAGCTCGCGCGCGTTCACCGCCTCGATGGCGGCGCGCGCCTTGCCTGCGAGGGGCCGCGTCAGCCCCGCCCCGAAAATCGCGTCCACCACCAGGGCGCAACCCTCGAGCGCGGCGGGGGCCAGGGGGACGACCTCGCCGTCCCAGCGTTTGGCGTTGAGGGCCGCGTCCCCTTTCAGCCTTTCGACCGGGCCGATGAGCGCCGCCGTCACCTCCCACCCGGCCTTACTGAGATGCCGGGCGACGACGAAACCGTCGCCGCCGTTATTCCCGGGACCGCACAGCACCACGCATGGCGCGGGCCGCCAGCGTTTTTCGATTTCCCGGGCGATGGCGCCGCCCGCCGCCTCCATGAGCTTTTCCCCGGGCGTGCCCGAGGCGATGGTGATGGCATCGGCCCGTGACATCTCGGCGACGCTCAACAGGATGGATTTGCCGGCCTCAGAGGTTTTTCCCATGTCGCATGCGGTGTAACGCTCGAGTGACGTATCCACGATAGCGCGGCACGCGCACCCTGTCGCGGTCGATATACCGGCCGCGGTTCATTGGCGCGTAAACAGGGCACGGTTGCGGGGACCACCGCCGCCCCGCCAGCCGGCGCTTGCGCGTCCCGTTTCGCCCTTCCCCAAACCCTTGGTCGGGCCCGGTCGATCCCATTATAGTGTCGGGCCGCTTTCGCGCGGCCGGCAAACCGAGGGAAATCTCCGTTGAAAACACTGGTTCTCGGGGCAGGCGTTGTTGGCGTGAGCTCGGCCTACTTTCTCGCGCGCGCCGGGCACGAGGTCACCGTTATCGACCGCCAGCCGGGCCCCGGGCTCGAGACCAGCTTCGCCAACGGCGGCCAGCTTTCCGCTGCCCATGCGACTCCCTGGTCCAATCCGTCGAACCTGCTGAAGCTCCTCAAATGGTTGGGGCGGGACGATGCGCCCCTGATCCTTCACCTCAACCGGGACCCGGCCATGTGGGCCTGGGGCATGCGTTTTCTCGCCAACTGCACGCCCAAGCGCGTCCGCATCAATACGGAGCGCAACTTGCGGGTCGCCCTTTACAGCCGCGCCGCGCTGGACGAGCTGACAGACGAAACCGGCATCGACTTCGACCAGCGCCGAGAGGGGATTCTTCACCTCTATCACGAAGAGGGGGATTTCAGCCGCGCCATCCGCGAGGCGGCGCTGATAACCGAGCTCGGATGCCGGCTCGAAGTCCGGGACCCCGCCGGCTGCGTCGATTTGGAGCCCGCGCTCGGCGACGCGCGCGAGGGGCTTGCCGGCGGCATCTACTGCCCCGGGGACACCAGCGGCGATGCTCACAAGTTCACCGCGCGCCTCGCCGAGATCTGCGCCGGGATGGGCGTCGTTTTCCGCTACGACGCGCCGATTAAGCGGCTGTCGGTGATGGCCGGCCGCATCGCCGGCGTCATGACCGAGCGGGGCATGGTCACCGCCGACAACTACGTGCTCTCGCTCGGAAGCTACAGCCCCCTGCTGCTCCGTCCCCTCGGCATCAGGCTGCCGGTCTATCCGGCCAAGGGCTACTCGGTGACCCTGCCGGTCACGGGGAGCAATCGCGCGCCCAGCGTCAGCATCACCGACGAGGCCCATAAGCTGGTTTACAGCCGCCTGGGCGAGCGCCTGCGCGTCGCCGGCACCGTCGAGTTCGACCGCTACAACGCGGAGCTCGACACACGGCGCGCCGAGGCTATCCTGAGATCGGTCATGGCCCTTTTCCCCGAGTGCGGCGATGCGTCGCGGGCCGAATTCTGGGCCGGCCTTCGTCCGCTCACGCCCGACGGCGTGCCGGTGATCGGCCCGACCAAGTTCGGCAATCTGTTCCTCAATACGGGGCACGGCACGCTGGGCTGGACCATGAGCTGCGGCTCGGGACGGATCATCGTCGACCTTGTCGAGGGACGGGCGCCGGAGATCGACATGGAGGGGCTGGGCCTCGAGAGGTTTTAGACGGGATTTCAGAAATTTTGATTCGTTGTACCGGTTCTCACGTTTCGACATGCTCAACATGAGGCCCTCACCCTGAGCTTGTCGAAGGGTGAGGGCTCATTCATTCTGAATCCGGTTTTAGACGTCCCCGCGCGC